>NZ_JBFRDK010000392.1:0-1627 GCF_052113545.1 Paenibacillus sp. TAF43_2 | reverse complement strand
TCCACACACCTGTGGGTCAATTCTGCATCTTCATGACGCGAGCCCAGTTTGCTCTCTGCCTTTGGTCATTCACTCTCGTTTCCGGGTTCCGATCTCAGACTCAGGATGGGGGGCTCGCGGGAGACCCGCCGGACGGTCGAATCTGATGCGCGCTGGTTGATCACGATCCGATCGATGAACGTAAGCGACGGTTGGCAGGCTTACCCACTCGCAGACCCAGACGCCCCCGACACGCTCGACCGGCGGATCCGGGACATCCGCCTCGTCCACGTGCACGGTGATATCGACGGACGGGTCCGCCTGCCCGTATAACACCCACCAGGTGGGCTGGACCGAGTCGCCTGCATGGGCTTCCTCTACCCCTCCCATTGACGAACTGTTCGCGGGATCGAAGTCCGTCCAGCTTGGGATGGTTGGCGGCCGACGGAGTATCGCGTCGAGGTCTTCTTCCGGGGCAACGATGAACTTGCCGTCGTTGCGCCACAAGACGCACACCCGAGAAAGTTCGAAAACGAAGCGGGTGGTCTTCGCCTGTTCAGGCTGCGGATCGTTCACCAATTCCATCCGGCCCATTCACGATCACCCGGAAGCTGGTTGGGGCCCAAGAACCGGTAGATGTCGTCCGGGTCGCCGTCATCGTAGTGCGGTTGGATATCATTCGGGCTCGGGAGATATTGGTGTACGGACCCTCAAGCTGCCACTCGATGAGAACATCGCCGCTGCCGAAGGTTTCGTTCTCACGTCCGAAAAACACGGTCACTTCATAGGACGCCCGAAAGTCATCATGGACGGTCCAGCATCCGCCAAGGCCAATGTACGAGCAGAAGGTCCCGGTATTGCTGAACAGCTGCGGGGATGGCTCCGGGAGAGTCAGAGGCACACCGGCATTCAGGGATCCACATACCCAAGCTCCCACACGGGAAGCCAGGGGAAGAGGACATTGGTCGCTTCCGGTTGCACCCCAGTTCGCGTACATGTCGGCTGGATCGAGGGGCTTGGGGCTGTAGAGCTTTCCAGTTTGGAACTGCTGCTCGAAAGCGACGCCCGAAACACTGACCTGATCGGCAGTGGGGTAGCCACGCGGGCCTTGCTCATATCCAGCCGACGCCCACTGGCTAAGAATGGTGCCAGTTACGGGGTGTGCCCCGTGGGTGGGGTGCCAGTAGATGACGCCGCGTTGGAAGCGGCTCATGTGGCCTTGGCCGTCGGGGAGTGCCCTTTCGTCCTCGGTGGGGTAGCCGAGGAGGCTTCCGGGGGTTTGGGCGCCGGTGGTGTCCCATTTGGCGCGGATGAGGCCTTTGATGACGGTCAGCCCGGGAGTGCCTGTGACGGCTGAGTTCCAGTAGATGGCGGCGTTCTCTTTGTGGAAGTCTTGGCGGCTGCCGATGTTGTCGCCGTTGGGGATTTCGTCGGTGGTGGGGTAGCCGAGTTGGCCGGCTTCCCAGCCGTAGTTTGACCATTTGGTCATGAAGAGCGGTGTGATGGGGTGTGCGCCGGTGGCGGCGGACCAGTAGATGCTGCCGTGTAGGAATTCTGATCTTGCTCCGGTGTTGCCGGGGTTCTGGTACTCCGGTGAGGTCGGGATTCCGAGGAAGCTGGCGGGCCCGCCCATCGCGTTGTATTTGTC
>NZ_JBFRDK010000391.1:0-1007 GCF_052113545.1 Paenibacillus sp. TAF43_2 | reverse complement strand
GGTTAACTGCTTAAAGAGAATAGAATAGTGGGACCGACTTACACCTGCAATTTCAGCTAATTGCTCACGCGTTATTTTTTCACTAAAGTGGCTCTCTAAGTAAGCGATGCTGCGTTCCATAGATGGTTTTTCGCTTGAAGCAAATTTAGCCTCTTGCCCTTCCAGCAATTGAAGAATAATTTGATGAAACAAAATTTGATTTTGTACATGGCGAATTTCATTTCCTGGCAATCGGTGAATATATAGCTCCTCCACAGATGCTGCAATCGCAGGTTCGTTTGGGAAAAAATGAACGCTTGAATTTGAAGCTGCCTCACTCTTTCTTATCATTGTAGCTGGTGACTGAGAATTCGCCTGCTCACGGGTATTTATAGCAAGCTTGTACATATGAAGAGGATGCATCATATTTGCACTCAGTACTGCCTCTGTATTCGCTGGAACGAGGATAACGCTGCCTTCCATCAGCTCGTAGAGCTGATCCTTGATCCGAAGGCTGCCTTTGCCGCTGACAATTGCAATCAGCACCGTTAAGCTCTCGTTTATTTCATACATTGGGCGACTCGTCGTACTATAAATCGAATCTATACTTTCAGCCGTATATAATGGAAAGTGGGATTCTGCCCACTCCGAGTCAACATTTTTTTTCACAAATAAAGCCTCCAATAGTAAAAGTGAACACTTGCAGCGTATTCAGACCATACACATGAGATGATACTGAAAGTCCTGATTATATTGTACAACCATTAGGATAATATCATCTACACTGCGGTTTGGAAACTAGATGCGCTTAATTATAAACGCAAAATAACCTCCATTCGTATGGAGGATTTTGGCTGCAAAAGCGCGCACTTCAATGATCGCTTTCTTATCACACTTTAGGATGCTAATATAAATAATGAAATCAATCATCGTAAGTACATGCTTACATGTACTATAGTATACAAAAAAATACTGTAAGGTGGAACGAAACGAAATGGACAAGCTGCCCGAGTTATGTAATGTAGATG
>NZ_JBFRDK010000390.1:0-1021 GCF_052113545.1 Paenibacillus sp. TAF43_2 | reverse complement strand
AAATTATATTATCGAGAGAAAGGGTGAAAATTTATTTTCATTCGAATATATTATGGATGGAAGCGGTGTGCTCGAGATAGAATCCCAAACGCTGTATCCTCAGAAAAATGACGTCTATCTCTTAACTAAAAATAGTTATCATAAGTATTATGCCAGTGAAGAAAATCCGTGGGTTAAAATATGGGTCGTTTTTAATGGGGAATTTGCAGAAAGTTTATTTAAGCATTACTTGCCAGCAGACACCTATATTGTGAAAGATTGCAACATTCTTTCTTATATGAATGAAATCTTTAATATTGCATCTGCCAAGCAAAAAAACTACTCTGATATTACAGATGAGATTTCAGTTATTGTGTTTAAAATCATATTGCATTTAAAAAACCATTTGGAAAATAAAGTGCTCTCTATTCCTGAACGCATTAAACAATGTTTGGATTTAAACATCGAGAATGCTATCGATATTAACGATGTTTCATTGCAGCTTGGTTATTCGAAAAACTACATTATTAAATTATTCCGAGAATGTTATGGTATAACGCCTTATACTTATTTTCGCAATCGCAAAATAGAGCTCGCCAAGCAATATTTGCTTAACACGAATCTAAACATCAACGAGATATCAACAAAGCTGAATTTTGCCGACCAGCATTATTTCTCTTCATCATTTAAAGCGATTGCAGGCATTACGCCTTCGGAATATAGAAAAAATAGAACTAATCAATTTATAGAGGCGGAGGGGTATTCTTGAACATCTACGTAGTCAGACACTGCAAGGCAGAAGGGCAATCGCCAAGTGCTAGTCTTACCGAAGAAGGTTATCTGCAAGCTGAGCGGGTAGCTGAATTTCTGCATGGCAAACCTATCGAACATATCATTTCGAGTCCGTTCCTAAGGGCCATTCAATCTATTTCTCCATTAGCTGAAAAAATTCAAGTAAACTGTCATGTGGATGACCGCTTGTCAGAACGAGTTTTATGTGGCGAAAACAATGTTAACTGGCTTGAAATGCTTCGTCATACAT
>NZ_JBFRDK010000389.1:0-1045 GCF_052113545.1 Paenibacillus sp. TAF43_2 | reverse complement strand
GTTCCTACCAGCTTAAACAAATGGATTACATGATTAAAAAAACATTTGAGGTTGTAGTAGCTTGCAGAGCTTGTAGTGCTTTTAGTGCTTTTAGTCAATTATGTCTTCTCTATTATGATGGTATTATGGTGCGAAGGATTGTTTCGATTTTATAAGCTGAGCTATCAGTTGGGTTCTTGAGAAAAATTGATTAGATATCAATTGTTTTGGCGTGTTTCTCAAGCTGTATATCAATAATATATCGTATTTGTTCAATTAATAGTGCATCTTACAAAAACTCTGAGACACTTATAAATATTAAAAATAACAGCTATTGATAAAATAGTCAGCTGAAGRTACACTGACAACATAGGTCGTGAAGAACACGCCGCTGCCATACAACCATTCCCTGCTTGGGAGAGTGTTTGTATGACAGCGGCATTTTTATTTTGCAGAGGGGAAGTGTATGTTATGGCATCTCAATTTGAACACAAATATAAGGAATGGTTACAATCCAATATTGATTCAGAGAGTAATCATAGAAGACTTGAATTGCTCAATAAGGGACTTGGCCACGGCACAATTGAATTTCTATGATCAGTATGGTTCCCTGCTGTCGGACATTTCGATCATCTGCTGCCTGAATGGGAAGTGCGCGATTTCAATAATGGCTATCGATATCTGGATCTTGCCTATATGCCAGGTGGCGCAAAAGGTGGAATTGAGATTCAAGGTTATGCGTCCCATGCTCGAGATCTTGATGTAAGACGATTTAAAGATTTGTGTAGAAGGCATTGTTTGTTATCTCTTGACGGTTGGATGCTGCTGCCTGTTGCTTACCCCTCTATCACGGATGAACCGCAACAATGCCAGCAGCTCGTTCTTGCTTTCATAGGYAAATTTATTTCATCAGATGTGCCTTCACAGCTGATGAGCTCTGAAGCGGAGACCTTACGACTAGCACGACGTTTGCTCCGACCCATAACTCCTTTAGAACTCGCAGAGCATCTCAGAGTAAGTGATCGACATGCAAGGCGTATTTTGTACACACTCGTTGAACTTCAAC
>NZ_JBFRDK010000388.1:0-1066 GCF_052113545.1 Paenibacillus sp. TAF43_2 | reverse complement strand
GCTTAATTGTCGGCCCAATAATGAATAAGAGTTAAGGTCTAGTTAAAGCTGAGTTACACAAGATCTAAGAATGGTTTGTTAGAATGAGGAAGACAAAAGCAAAGCTAAATAAATAAGCAGGTGATTTATCGGAATTCAGCTGAATTGGTTAAAACAAAGAATGTAGCATAAGGGGAGAAAATGAATGTTGAAAAAAATATTTAGATTTTTACTTAAAGCTGTAATTTTCATTATTATAGCTATTGTAGTTTTTCTAGCCGTCGTTTTTATCGTTAATATCATCAGCAATAAAACGGACAAAGATAAAATCGTACCTTATGGTCAGCTTGTACCTGTAGACGGGAAAAATATGAATGTTTTGATTGAAGGAGATGGCAAAGAAACGGTTGTGCTGCTGCCTGGTTACGGAACAGGAGCGCCAGCACTTGATTTCAAACCACTAATTGATGAGTTGGCACCATTTTACAAAGTAGTCGTGATTGAGCCATTTGGATATGGCTTAAGCGATGTTACAGAAAAAGAACGTACTACTGAAAATATAGTGAAAGAAATTCATGAAGCGCTGCAACAGCTAAATATTAACAGCTACACGTTAATGGGTCACTCTATAGCCGGTATTTACGGTCTAGATTATGTGAACAAATATGAGAATGAAGTTACAGCATTTGTTGGGATAGACAGCAGTGTTCCAACACAAGGCGGTTTGGATGAACCATTTCCATCAGATGTTTATAAAGTACTCAAAAAGACTGGTTTCTTGCGATTGTTATCGAAACTAACCGACGATCAGCTTATTGCTCCAGAAGTTAATGATGAAATGAGAGAGCAGATTAGAATAATCTCTCTCAGAAATATGATGAATCCCAATATCATTAGTGAAGGGGAAAATTTCAAGCCTAATTTTGCCGCTGTTGAGAATTCGAAATTCCCGAAAGACCTTCCTGTTATTTTCTTTTTAGAAGCGAATAATACGGATGTTGAAGGCTGGGAACAATTGCATGAAGAACAGATAAAAGATCTAGTTCATGGAAAATTGATGACATTTGAAGGCACGCATTATCTACAC
>NZ_JBFRDK010000387.1:0-1073 GCF_052113545.1 Paenibacillus sp. TAF43_2 | reverse complement strand
GAGGTACCCCGAATGTCTATACCGTATGGTCCCCTCTTGGAAACGTTTCGTATGAAATGGGGGGACTGGCGATTTGCCTCGGCTCGCATCGATTTGAAACGCTGAAGCAATCGTATGGATCCAAAGATTCGGATCGTGATGGTTTGGGACATTACACGGATGATCCGCTTGTTATAACGGAGAAGTTCGGTGGTCAGTGGGCGACAACTCAATTTCAGGCAGGCGATGTACTCATTTTCGGCATGTTTTTAATGCATTGCTCACTGGAGAATACAACCAATCAATACCGAATTAGTGTGGATGCGAGATACCAATCGGCCTACGAAAAGGTTGACGAAAGATGGAGCGGCAAAAAGCCGAAGGGTCATTTTAAATAATTGTTATAGCCACCCATTGCGGTGGCTATTTTATTGATAGGAAGTGAAGCGTCTACTTAGAAAAGATGATTGACTAAAGTATTAATTAGTTTTATGCTTTGTAACAAAATTGAAATCCGAGAAATTAATTCCATAATTCATTTCTACAAACAAAAAATCAGATAAAAAAATACCGATTAGACTAGAAAGGGCGGTCTGCAGCAATGCTTAAATTGATGAGAAACAAGTATATTGTTGTTTTGATTGCATCTATCGTTTTTATCATAGTTTGGATCTATAAGCCGATAGAGACTACTCGTATCACAGTTGGCACGATTGAAAGCAAGGAGAGTAAAGGCGGAAATTATTTTATAAATATTATATATGCTGACCAAACTCGTACGGATAAAATTAAAGTTCCATTAACAACTTGGAATCTAATAAAGGCAGATAATAAATATTTTTTCGTTTATAAATTCGATTTAATGCGCAAGCCTTATTTAATAGATATTAGAGAGCACTGAAGTTATTGTACTGACGAACTTGACAAGATGATGTACGCCGTTCGTTTATAACGATTATACATTCCTCTCCAGCAATGTCCCCAGTTGTTCTGCTAAGACATGATGGGTGACAGGCATTTCATTCATGAACCACCATTCCACTACTCCTACAAAAGAAGAAGCGACAAACCTCACGAGAAGATCTTCATTTAAC
>NZ_JBFRDK010000386.1:0-1082 GCF_052113545.1 Paenibacillus sp. TAF43_2 | reverse complement strand
TCATGGACTTGTGCCGATTTGCCAATATAGCAGGACACGTGACAATATAAATAATGATTGCTCATCTCAATAAAAGACTGACAGCGCCTTTTGATTTCTTTGCTAAAGAGCTTGCCATCTTCTGTTTGCATAACATCCTGTGCAAACACAATGAGCATGTAATCAGCATTCATCCGGACGATTTGTGCACTAGCAGCACGCTGAATAACGACCTCCTCAAGGGCGTTGTGGAGCGCATACTCCATAATTTGCAGATCACGGGCGGTTAATGATTTCTCCCAATGCTCGATACTGATAAGAACCGGCAGAAATGTCATAGACCTCGTGTACGGAAGCTTCTGCTTGCCGATAACCTCCAACATTTTATCCTGATTAGACGGAATGGCTTGCTTCAGTACATCCTGCCAAAAACGCTCGGCCACCATCGTTGCCGATTCCCGCTCCTTCCTGATTTTCTCGATTAGCTTCGTCATCACAAGCTTCAATTCATCATGCGGAACGGGCTTCAACAAATATTCGAAGCTGCCAAGCTGAAGAGCTTTTTTCGCATATTGAAAATCAGCGTGACAGGTAAGGAAAACACATTCGGTTTGGGGATACTGTTCACGCACCCATTCAAAGAGCTCCAGCCCACTGCCCTGCGGCATTTCTATATCACAAATCATCATATCAAATGGCTGAAGACTAAATTCCTCCTTCGCTTGCCGAAGATTATGTGCGAGAGTGACAGTTATAATGCCGAGCTCTCTCCAGTTCACACTCGATTTAATGCCATTTGCGATAAAGATTTCATCATCAACGATTAATAAACGGTACATATTCACGACCTCATTTCTTTCGTTAATGGCATCGTTATTTCAACTGCTGCACCATCTTCGTTATAAAAAGCCATGCTCGCCTTGTCCCCGTATAACAGCCGCAATCTGCGTCTTACATTCCAAATGCCAATATGCTCGCCATCTTCATTCATTAAATTAATTTCCTGCTGCAGCTTCTGCAAGACCTCCTCGGAGAAGCCGCGGCCAGTATCATGAATTTGAATTCGCAGCCTCTCTTCTGGCATCAATTCGCATCTTCCAATC
>NZ_JBFRDK010000385.1:0-1108 GCF_052113545.1 Paenibacillus sp. TAF43_2 | reverse complement strand
GATTTGCGCTGATGGAACGAATGAAGCCTTACCAAATACCGGTTATTTTTTTGACGGCCAAAAACTCTGTCTACGATAAAGTGAATGGATTAAAACTGGGAGCCGATGATTACATGGTTAAGCCTTTCGAGGCTATCGAGCTGCTTGCCCGCATAGAGACGGTATTGCGAAGATACGGCAAAGAAGAAAGTGTATTACAATTTCAATCTATTGCAGTCAATATGGATAAACGAGAAGTAACCAGTCAAGGGGAAGTAGTCGAGCTGACGCCGAAGGAATATGAATTGCTTGTTGTTTTGCTGAAAAATAAGAACATTGCCCTCTCGAGAGAGCAGTTCATTAGTAAGGTATGGGGCGGCGACTATTATGGCGAGACGAGAACGGTCGATATGCATATTAAATCGCTGCGCAAGAAGCTAGAGCTGCAGGATTGCATCAAGACGATTTATAAACTCGGTTATCGGCTGGAGGATTAAGAGGATGAAATTTTGGCAAAAAATTTATGTCTTCTCTATTCTAGTTTTTATCATTATTTTTAACGCTGCCTCTATTATGGTGATTGAGCGAAGCCATAATCGAATGCTTAAGCAGGAAATCAACAATGCTTTAAGCCAGAACATGAGCATTCATTCCAGCGTCGATGCGATTGTACCCATCCTTCGAATCTATGACTCCATTGATTACGAAAAAACGGTATTAACGAGAATTGCAAACGAATTTGTTGGTAAAAATAACGAGCAGCTCGTTTATTTGGATATTAGGGACGAGCAAAATCGGTCAGTCTTTAACAATACCGATTTTCAAATCCCAAAGCAGCGTGAGGAACTGGACAAGCTGGCCGTAGACGAAATTAGTTATATTTTGCGTGATATCGATCAGCGAACGATACTGTTCACATCAAATATTGCGAATATAAACCATAAAAGCTATGTTTTCACCTATATGATCGACGTAACTTCTGTGTACCAGGACCGCGTGGATCAATATCAGTTTTTTGCAAAAGTAGATGTGGCAGCCTGCTTCCTCTATATGCTGATTATGTTTTTTGTAAGTCGAGGGTTGACGAGGTCGATTGATCACCTTAGCCAGACCGCGCAGGTTATTGCAC
>NZ_JBFRDK010000384.1:0-1116 GCF_052113545.1 Paenibacillus sp. TAF43_2 | reverse complement strand
TTCAGGGTTCCCCAGAAGGATTCTATGGGACTGTTATCGATGCATCTCCCTACGCGAGACATGCTATGGGTTATTTTTTTCCCAAATAACTTTTTGAACCGTAGAGAAGTGTATTGAAAGCCTCGGTCACTATGCAACATSGGCTTGCTCTTTGATGCTGCCTTCATCGCCCTTTTGACGGTTTGAAACACGAGGCTATTGTTGTTCGAGTGYCCGAATACGTGAGACACAACGGTGTTGTCGTGGAGGTCCAAGATRGCGCTTAAATACGCCTTTTGACCGTGACCATATTTGAATTCCGTTACATCGGTTACCCATTTTWCGTTCGGTTTTGTCGCGGTGAATTCGCGGTTTAGCAGGTTCTCAGCCAMGTGCTGAGGCGTTGACGCTGCGTATTTCTTTCGTTTTCTGCGGCGAATCACTGACTGAATGCCTTGTAGCTGCATGAGGCGCTGGATRCGCTTGTGGTTAATCTTCTGCTTCGTTTCTTTGCACAAGTGAAGCTTTAATCGACGGTACCCGTAGATACCGCCTACCTTCTCATGCAGCGAGATCATCGCTTTTGTGAGTTTTTGGTTTTCTAGTTCACGTACACTAGGCTTACGGTTCAGCCATTTGTAATAGCTTGACCGTGGAATCTCTGCAATTTCACACAGYGTCTTTATGCTGAACTGCCCGTCTTGCCGTACCGCTTGAATGGYAAGATAGATGTTTTCTTGACGTACTTGGCTTAGCGTCGCCTTCTTTCGAGTTCCTCTAACTTTTTTAGGAATGCATTCTCTGCCCGTAGACGTTCATTTTCAGCCTGCATCTTCTTCATCGCAAGCTTCTGGAGGTCGGTGTCCGTTAACTCTTCTTCGTTTTTTTTACGTCCACGTCCATCCTGAAGCGCTTCTTGTCCTCCGTCTTGGTATTTCTTCACCCACTGGTACACCTGTTGGTAGGAGACCTGATGCTGCTCCGCTGTCTTACCGTAATCCTCGTCATGTGTCATACAATACTGAACAATCTCGATCCGTTCTTTCCAGGTCGTAGAACGTCCTTTCGTCATAGCCGTTGCTCCCCCTTTATAGGCCTTTAAGCTGCTATGACTATTATACTTCTTTACCCAGTTCG
>NZ_JBFRDK010000383.1:0-1177 GCF_052113545.1 Paenibacillus sp. TAF43_2 | reverse complement strand
GTCGGCGAGCTTGCAGTGGAGTTCAACCGAATGAGCGAGCGGATTGAGAATCTGATCAATGATGTGTATGTTACAGAAATACAGAAGAAAGAGCTGGAGCTAAGCCAAAGACAAGCTCAACTGCACGCGCTGCACAGTCAGATCAACCCTCACTTTTTATTCAACGCGCTCGAAACGATCCGAATGCGGAGTCAGATGAAGGGTGAGCTGCAGACGGCCAAGACGATTCAGAACATGGCGAAAATTTTCCGCAAATCCATTCTTTGGAAGCGAAGCTTCGTTACGATTCGCGAGGAGCTTGAATTAATGGAAAGCTTCCTGGAAATTCAGAAGTACCGTTTCGATACAAAACTGGAGTTTCATATCGAGGTGGATCAATCCCTGCTGGATATTGAAATTCCGAAGATGACCTTTTTGCCGTTTGTGGAAAATGCAAGCATTCATGGCATTGAGAGTGTGCCAGGCATCGGTTATATTACGATTCAGATCGCGCAAGAGCAAGGTCAGATAGTCTTCCTTATTGCAGACAACGGGGTAGGCATGGATCAGGAAAAGATCAGCGAGCTTCATCATTATCTCCATGAGGAAGCGATTATGGGCGATTCCATCGGAATGAAAAATGTCATTACTCGCCTGAAAATATGCTATGGTGAATCGTTCAGCTTCGCAATTGACAGTTCTCCAGGGGGAGGCTCACGGATCATGCTGCGTCTACCGCTGGACAAAAAAAAGATAAATTCCGAGCAATAAGTACTTAATTATTCAAAGACCGATCTAAGCTTTGCTATATAACAATCATAAACACTATCTTCTATACTGAAAGTGCTTACAATACTTTGATAGAGAAAGGGGATACAGCAATGCGCAACAAAAAATGGCTGCAATCCAGCCTGGCCGTTCTAACGGCTATGACAATCCTCCTTGCTGGCTGCTCAAGTAATGATGCAGGAGGAAACAAAGCAGCAGAAGGAACGAAAAGCGAGGTAAGTACTGAACCGGTAACCTACGATTACTTCGCCTTCGGTACGAATAAAGACGTGCTTGCAAGCAACACGACCATCGGGAAGATCCTCCAAGGTCAGACAGGTGTCGATTGGAAGATGGAATATGTTGTAGGAGATGCAAGCACAAAGTCTGGTGTCATGATCGCCGGCGGCGATTATCCTGATGTCATCTC
>NZ_JBFRDK010000382.1:0-1221 GCF_052113545.1 Paenibacillus sp. TAF43_2 | reverse complement strand
GTGCGGTGGAATACCGAATCATTGAAGAACGTGGACCTGCGCATGACCGTGAATTTGTCGTTGAAGTATATCTCGGTGAAGAGCGTTTTGGCGTCGGCAGCGGGAGGACGAAGAAGGAAGCGGAGCAGCGTGCTGCAGCTGAAGCATGGCGCACGCTATCTCAGGAACAAGGCTAATCAGCATAGAGAGTTTCCGGAAGGTCTTCTGACCTGCCGGGCGCTCTCTTTTTTTATGAACGTTTATTATGTGGCCCTGATAAAAAAGGAAGAGCGGTTTAACCAGCTGAAATAAGGTGATAAACGCAGCATTTGGTTGCTTTTAGTAGCTTAAATGGTTATCAAGGCCCATAAGATGTGGTACAATGAGGGGTGAGGTGAAAACCAAGACATGTTTCTGAAACGGATTGAATTATCAGGCTTTAAGTCTTTCGCTGATCGGACCGAAATGGAGTTTGTAACCGGTATTACTGCGGTTGTAGGGCCGAACGGCAGCGGAAAAAGCAACATCTCGGACGGCATACGCTGGGTGCTCGGCGAGCAAAGCGCAAAGAGCCTCCGCGGCGGCAAGATGGAAGATATTATTTTTGCCGGAAGCGATGCTAGGAAAGCTGTCAATTACAGCGAAGTATCCCTTACTCTTGACAACTCGGATGGGGCATTGCCGCTCGAGTATAACGAGGTAACAGTGACACGGCGCGTACATCGCAGCGGAGATAGCGAATATTTAATAAACAAGCAGCCATGCAGGCTAAAAGATATTACCGAGCTATTCATGGATACCGGTATCGGTAAAGAAGCTTATTCCATCATTGGACAAGGCCGAATTGAAGAAATTTTGAGCACGCGCTCGGAGGATCGTCGGGGAATATTTGAAGAAGCCTCCGGCATCGTCAAATACAAGTCGCGTAAGCGCGAAGCGCAGAGGAAGCTTGATGAAACTGAGCAAAATCTGCTTCGTATTCATGATCTGGTGACGGAGCTTGAGGATCAGGTTGGCCCGCTTCGCAAGCAGTCGGAGAAAGCCATTCACTTCAAAGCGCTCAAGGAACAGCTGAAAACGAAGGAAATCTCTATGTACGTACATAACATCGAACAGATTCACGGTTCATGGACGGAGGCAAACGGCAAGCTTGAGCGTTTGCAGCAGGAGCAGCTTCAGCTATCTACGGTTGTCAGTAAACATGATGCACATTTGGAGAAGGATCGTCAGCAGCTGCGGGAG
>NZ_JBFRDK010000381.1:0-1246 GCF_052113545.1 Paenibacillus sp. TAF43_2 | reverse complement strand
GTGCAATCCGTTCAATCCATTGTAAGCCGCAATGTGAACCCGCTGCATCCGGCAGTGGTGACTATCGGTTCTTTCCAAGCAGGTACGACCAATAACGTCATTGCGGAACGTTGCAGACTAAAAGGAACTGTCCGTTCGTTTGACGAACAGACGAGAATGATGATACATGACCGGCTCAAGTCGCTTGTTACGCATATATGCCAAATGCATGGCGCTGAATTCGATTACCAGATGAGGATTGGCTATCCACCCGTCGTAAACGATGATGAAGAGGCTGAGCGATTCTTCAAGGTGGGTGAAACGCTGTTCGGTGAAAGCGCGGTTGTGCGTTCGGAAGCCATTACGGTTGCAGAGGATTTTTCTTATTACTTGGAAAAAGTGCCAGGCTGCTTTATGTTTGTTGGTGCTGGCAATGAGAGCTGCGGTGCAACGTATGCGCATCATCACCCTAAATTCGACATTGACGAGAGAGCGATGCAGCGGGCAGCCAGGCTTCTGATTGGTATGGCTGAGGAATATGCGACTGGATTTGTTTCATCCGAGTAAGAGCGGATGCTCAGGTTCTAAAAAGGTTATGCTAAACCTCGTAACTTATAATCGAGGAGGTATTTCAGCTGAAAACGTTAAAACAAATTATGTCGACAGATTGTGTCACAGCGACTTTGGTTGATAATGTATACGAGGTTGCTGTAAAAATGAAGGAACATGATATTGGATTTATTCCAATTGTAGACGGCAGGAAGCTGATAGGTGTAGTCACTGATCGAGATATAGTCGTAAGAGGATATGCAGAGAAGCATCCTGGCTCAGCTGCAGTTGCTGAGGTAATGAGTACGGATGTGGCTACGATAACTTCTGACGCATCTCCCGATGAGGCAGCGGAGCTGATGGCATCTAAGCAGATACGCAGACTTCCGGTTGTGGATGATGGAGAGCTAGTAGGAATACTGGCAATCGGAGATCTTGCTGTTCGAGATATATTTGCGGATGAAGCCGGGGAGGCGCTTAGCTCAATTTCGGAGCAAGAGTATTCAGCATCCCCTCCAACGGTTCATTAATATAAATAAGGCTGTCCGAGCGCGCTGTTAAACGCGCTTTGAACTGCACCCCGTCAAGTAGACAATACAAATAATAAAACCTGTTAAACGGCCTTAGTCCTAAACTCCATTGGACTGAGGCCGTTTAGTTTTGCCTGTAATCGTTCGTTATTGTAAAAGTGGATGTAGGCTTCAATGTCCCGTTCAAG
>NZ_JBFRDK010000380.1:0-2199 GCF_052113545.1 Paenibacillus sp. TAF43_2 | reverse complement strand
CTTAAACATTCCTCCGGACTTGGCGAAATTGGTTTTTCCAACAGAATGTCATAACCAAGATCAAGCGCTTCCATCGTTTGCGTATAATGGTCTCTGTCCATCGAAGAAATAATAAGAGCGTCGCAAATTTTTCCCAATCGATAAAATTCATCTACAGATTGAAATTGATTCTCCAGCGGGATGCCGAACTGATCGGCTGCTACCTTTCTTCTATTGTCATTTGGTTCAACTACCGCAACAATTTCTACTGTTTTGCTTGCGTATTCTGAATAAATCATGCCTCTTTGCCCTGCTCCGATTAATGCAAGTTTCAAATCAACTACCTCCAGCGTATGAGTTTTTATCCAAGATGCTCTCTATTACTATTCCGGCAATTTAGGATCTTCCAATGGATAATATCCTTCGGGATAATAGGTATCCCATATATTCAAAAGAGGATCTTCACTTGTGATTTCAACGTTCACAGTACCTGCCTCGTAATAACCGTCCTGCACGTTGCTTTGTATATTCAGATTAATGAATGTTCGGTCTTCGAAAAACAAGCCAAAGCTTATTGTATAATTTCCCGGCGGCATATCCGGCAATTGTATAATCTCGTTATGGACAAGATCCCCCGTTAACCATGACTCCGTTGCAGCATGGATGGGAATTTCATACGATACATCCCCTTGCACTAATTTCACCCACAAACGAAATTCACGGTAAATTTTTGAAGTCCCTGTGTTAACAAACCAGAATCGAAGCGGCAAGCTGCCCCCGCTAGAAACGTTCTCTGGATATGTCAATCTTCGTAGAGTAAGGTCATATCCAAGCTCTATTTCCAGATTAGAAAGGCTTGCATGCCAGCGATACGCCTCACGCCTACTATTTGGACCGCATACGTTATCGGTAAATTGAAGGACAACCKGATAACTCTTCCATACCTGCTGCAGCTTCTGTTTGGCAAATGCTTCACAGCATGTTATCCAGTTATCTTCACTGCAATTTACGATCAATCCAAACCCGCGGCCATGTTCCCTTAAGTATTGAATCAGTTTTGCATTGTGCAGATCAGCAAGAAGCGTCGTGGCTTCAAATGAATCCGTATAGGCATTCCATTCTTCCTTACCGTCAGCGAGAGTCGATATTACAACTCCTGCAAGTCGACTATCTGAATCTAAATAACTCCCAACTTTTCTTATGAAAGCCGCAAAACATTCATCAGCATGGCCTTTCACCCATATAGGTAAGTCCGGTTTCATTCCATGAATAAGAAACATATTGAAAAACACCATTTCTTGATTGAGCTTCATTACTCGGTAATGGGTAAGGCCGGAATTTTACGGTTTTATACTTCTCGTAGTTTTCAAGCGAATATTTACCCATCCCATTACCTCCTCTGTAAATGGCAGTCAACGGTATTAAAGAATTGATCAATATCCGCATCAGAAATATAGGGCATATTTCCAATCTGTTCGATTTCTTCCTTCAAAACAATCATACTTAATGTGTTAAATCGCGCTCCCGTCTTCATATAAGCTGCAGCAGCTCTTTGCAACGAGGTTTTGTACTTCACATCGTTCTGGACAGGATCTGCCTCCCGATCGCCAAAGGCTTCATAACGCAGCATGCTGTCCCCTTCAAATGTGGGATAATTATAAAACTGCCTTTGAACCAATACGATATTGCTTTTTTCATTGTCCAATATGAGCGATAATCTCGTATCATAAAGCCAGCTTGCGCTCCAGAAGCCTTTTATAGCTAACTCCGGAAAATAGTTACCATACAGTTCAATTGCGAGTGACATCGAATGTTTCAGCCTTTCGGGTGTATAGCCAGGTCCAGATGGAATATGCAGGGCTAATAGGGTATCTCCTCTCTGAAGAACCGGTTCCCATTCCTTCTTTGCTATCGAAGTTGGTTCTCTTTCAACGTAGCCCATTGGATTAATCCGATTAGCGATAATGTGATCAGCATTTTCCTCCCATTTCGATGTGAAATGTCCCCCAGGATCAAATACACCATTGATTCCATTCCTTTGCCCATCGCTGCGAAACTCTTCTCCCGCATGTCGAAGTGCAATAACCTCCTGCGTGTGAACATGACGATACATGGTAAAAGGATCTTCAAATCGATAAGGTATAAAGAGAAATCGATCTAATCGAAATATTGAACAAGTATAAAAATTCAAATCCCACGGAAAGTCACGGACTTTAGAAT
>NZ_JBFRDK010000379.1:0-1322 GCF_052113545.1 Paenibacillus sp. TAF43_2 | reverse complement strand
GCTCCTTATCCTTAGAGGTGCGATGAGACTTCGTTAACGCAAGTACGAATATCGCCTCTAGCAAATTGGTTTTGCCTTGAGCATTTTGCCCAAGAAATATATTGACCTTATTCGGCGTCTGTAAGTCAATCTCGCTGTAGTTCCGATAATTTTGCAGCTGTATGCTCGTTAAAAACACGTTTTGACCTCCCGGTCCGTTGGTGCGTTACTCTCTACCTACCGTAAAGACGCCGCAGCCTTCAACTTCTACTTTATCGCCAGCATACAATTTTCTTCCTCTGCGGTTATCCGCTTCTCCGTTAATAACGACAGTGTTTTCTTGAAGGAAAAACTTCGCATGACCGCCGGTTTGAATGCAATCAGAAAGCTTCAAAAATTGGCCCAGCGTTATATATTCCGTCTTGATGGCAATTTCTTTCATGAAAATAGGTCAGCCCTTTCTTGCTTATATTTGAGATTTAGCCCGTTGTTCTATAAGGCAAGATGACATACATGCTATATGCATGATCCATAGGACGAATAATAATAGGGCTCATTGCGCCTGTAAAGCCAATAAACAATTGCTCGCTATCAATAACTTTAAGGACGTCTAGCATATATTTAGAGTTAAATGCGATTCGAAGAGGCTCGCCGTTAAATTCTTTTGCTTCAAGCTGCTCCGTTACTCGTCCAAGTTCAGTCGAGCTGGATGAAATTTCAATCGTTCCATCTTCAAGCGTCATAAGGCGAACGATATTCGTTTTTTCCTCACGAGACATGAGGTAGGCACGATCAATCGCGTCCATCACATTTTTTGTATCAAGTACAAGTTCTGTTTTGAACGTTTGCGGAATAATTTTAGAAGTATCGGGATAAGTTCCGTCAAGGATACGTGTATAAAATAATACATTTCCGAGTTTAAACAACACTTGGTTGTCTGTTACAACGATATCGACAAGAGCATTTTGCTCTGGAACGAGCTTGGATAGCTCAATTAGTGTTTTCGCTGAAATGACGACATTGCTGAATTTGAGCTGTGCTTCTGTTTCAACTTGTGCCGTACGGCTTGCTAGACGGTGGCGGTCCGTTGCTACAAATTTCAATTCCCCTTCAAGCAAGTTCCAAAGTACACCTGTCAAAATAGGCGTTTGTTCACTTGCTGAGGCTGCAAGCACAGTTTGACGAATCATTGCTTTTAATAGATCGCCAGGCATTTGCAATATATCGTTTTGTTCGATGGAAGGAAGTACTGGAAATTCTTCCGGATCAAGTCCAACCATTTGTATTTCAGTAGAGCCCGAACGGATCATCGTCTGGTAAGTATTGCTCACATCGATAACGAC
>NZ_JBFRDK010000378.1:0-1324 GCF_052113545.1 Paenibacillus sp. TAF43_2 | reverse complement strand
GGCTGACCTTAGCGAAAGCCGGTTACGGGGCGTTTGCTTGGGTGACATCAAAACTGTGACTACACCCGTAGAAGCCTGTGTGGCGTGATCTTCGGACAGGGGTTCAAATCCCCTCGCCTCCACCAATACCATGAAGAAACCCGACCTCGTGAGGTCGGGTTTTTTGATTTTTTATTCATATTAAGAGCATGTCTTTTATAAAAATAACGGGCAGGATTAATTATAACAGTTCTTTACATCACCACGTTTTGGTGCAAATGTTATACTAATCAGGAAATCACCGTCACCATAGTATTCTTTTTTGATGATCATGAATAAGAGAGGCATATTAAGATGAAAAAAGGGAAAATCGTATTTCTAAATGGTGTAACTAGTGCTGGGAAAACATCTATAGTAGATGCTATACAGTTAAAATCAGATGAATTTTTTTATGTTGTTGCAAATGACCTTTTTGAGAATACAATAGGCGATAACTATCTCCGTGAAGATTATTGGAAATATTTAAGTGATGCAATTATTATGATGTATCATACTGCTAAACTATTTTCTGACCATGGTAAGAATGTACTAATAGACGGAATTTTGGTTGAAAGACCCGAATTAAAACCGCATTATGAAAAAGTTAAGGATATATTTGCGGGGTATCCTTTCTATATTGTCGAAGTTTTTTGTCCTTTAGACATTTGTCGCCAAAGAAATATTGAACGTGGAGATAGAACCGAAGACCAATCTGAGTGGCAAAATAATATTATGGCCAAAGATATACAATACAATTGTACTGTCAATACACACATAAATTCCTCAGAAGAATGTGCAGATTCAATTATAAAGTATTTATTTGATAGGTCCGAGGTTTAAGCTATCGGGGAACGTTTGTTTTATAAAAAAACGGAAGCAGCCGACCACAATGATTGGCTGCTTCATTACACTAACGGACAGAATTGTTCAATAACTTCGCGAATACTTTAAAATTGATAATTTTCGTTAAGTTCGTAAATACACTGTTAGCTGAAAGATACGCAAAAATAAAATTATGAAAGGCGTATCCATCAGCTAACACCATATTCACGCTTCGGGCCATTCGGCTCTCGGTCCTGTTAAGCTAAAGGGGAATGATAGTTCCACCTCTGAAGGGCTGCTATATGGCAGCCCTTCGCTACGCTAACAGGCAGCATTCCYATTATGAAGAAATACGAAGTTTGAGAAACAAAAAGACTCCTTGGTATGATGTATATGGGTCCCAGATGCTGGCCAGCGACCGGATCCAATACAAACCAAGGAGACTACCAGACTACAAGATGAATTCTACTCAAAATGAACGTAT
>NZ_JBFRDK010000377.1:0-1383 GCF_052113545.1 Paenibacillus sp. TAF43_2 | reverse complement strand
GAGGGGTATACTCTCCTGCCTGTATATGCAGAAAAAGGGCTAGGAGCCCTTTTTGCCGTTCATCTTGCCTAGATTAGGGCAAGTTCAACGGAAAGCTTCCCACCTTTGCTTTTCGTAAGGATAGATCATTTCAACAAGCGTTTGCGGTCATAGGAGATCCCACATGAACAGCGATGAGTACCGAAAAGCGAGTTATAGGATGGAGGGAACTCGCGATTTACACGGCGAACCTCGCGCGAGAACTCTCTGCTATCCCTTGGAACTCTACGCAGCTTGTTGGCTTTTGCTTGCGTATCGATATGCGCTCCGGGTGGAACGAACCGATTTGGAGCAATTCGAACGCCATTCGTAACGATGGCATTCATTGAAATATAAGATCCGTGACCTACAATCGCATTAAAAACAATCGATTTGAATCCAACGAATACTTTATCGCCTATATAACAAGGGCCGTGGATAATTGCTCCGTGGGTGATCGATACTTCCTTGCCGATATAAATGGAGTATCGTTTATTCCCTACACGAATACGTTCGTTAACGAGTCCATGTAAAATGGCTCCGTCTTGGATATTCGAGTTCGCCCCTATAGAGAACGGGGATCCTTCATCTGCCCGCAGAGTAGCGCTTGGAGCGACAAATACATTTCTTTTAATGTCCACATCACCTATAACGCTCGTAAATGGACTAATAAAGGCCGTCCGATTTATTTTAGGGAACCGTGCAACGGGATTAAATGATGTTTTGGGATTCGGACTAATAAAGCGCGCGAATAAATTAAAGGGACCTTTTGGAAGACGTTTGGCGTTGTTTATCTTGGTGTTATTGTTGAATGATGGTTTCCAAAGCTTAACATTATTCCCCATGTCTTATTCTCCTCATGAGCAGTTTATATGCCTTCCAATTAAACTATTCAGCATGTCTGTGATTGTCACAAGATTTTTAGGTTATCTATCAAGGGTATGCTTTTCCAACCCACTGAGCTGCCGTGTAACACCAAAATCTATTAATCTCCATATGATAGTGGTAATTCTACTAATATTAAGGAGATGATAGGAATGATGAGAACAGGAGGAAGCAAGAGCGGAGGAGACCGAAGCTCAGGCTGCACATGCTCAAAGAACCGGAGCCATGGCGATAACAGCGAAGGCCACAAGAGTGGAGGTCACAAAAACGAAGGACATAAAAGCGAAGGCCACAAAAATGAAGGTAACAAGAGCGGAGGCCATAAATGCTGCTGCAGTAAAAGCAGTGGAAGCAACAGCAATATTTTAAAAATTCTTTTGCGAATCGGTGTAGGAACACCCAATGTTCGGATTCATTTTGATGGAACATCGCATGTAGGGGTTTATTTGGGCATTTCAGATGGCAGCGTCATTCTTAATG
>NZ_JBFRDK010000376.1:0-1391 GCF_052113545.1 Paenibacillus sp. TAF43_2 | reverse complement strand
GAATGGCATAGACTGGTCAACGCTGCCGATTGCGAGCATTTATACGGCTATAGATGCGGAAGAGGCCCAGGCGCTGCTGACTGCGCATACGATTCACATTATGATATCGGATATTGATATGCCAAATCAAAGCGGAATCGAATTGCTAGAGTGGGCGAATGAGCATTCCCCTTCCAGCGTAACAATCTTTTTGACCGGTCATGCGGATTTTAAATATGCGCAGCAGGCGGTTCAGCTTGACTGCTTCGATTATTTGCTCAAGCCGATCGATCATAACGCTCTAAAAGCATGTGTCAATGAGGCGCTGGAAAAAGCTCGTGATTTGGAGCAGCTGGCAAAAATTCGCGGGACATACAACTTATTTTATGAGCAATGGAGCAAGCAGCAGCCTATATTAATTGAGCGTTTCTGGCAAGATGTCATTCACTACCGTTTATCAGCGGCATCGCAGCAGCTCAATTTCTCATTGCAAACCTATGGTTTACCGCTTGAATCGGACAGTTTGATTCGCGTCGTGCTTATCAGCATCGAGCAGTGGCGGGAGGAATGGTCGGCCCGTGATGAGGAGATCATGACATACGGTATTAAGAATGCAGCTGAAGAGATCGTGCTTCAAGGTGAATCTGGCCATATTGTTCAAGATGGCAGCGGGATTTTATATGCAATATTTTATAGTGGAGTGTTCGATGACAAGCAAGGCAATAATGATCTGCATGCCAGATGCAAAACATTTATTGATCAATGCAAAACGATGCTGAATTGCTCGTTATCCTGTTATATAAGCGAAGCAGCGGAAGTGAAGCAGCTCCGTACTACAATACAAACGCTGCTTACCTTAGAGAGAAGCAACGTCAGCAATACTTGTGCGATTATAATGGAGCGTGATCATACACAGAAGCAAGGATTGAATACACTTCAGCAAGCCCCTTTTGCTGACTGGGCACTATTGCTGGAGTCCGGCAAGCAGACGGAGTTGTCCTTGCGAATAGATGAATGCTTCGACCAGATGTTAGAGCTGAAAGTTGATTATACCCATATGGCATCGTTTTATTATGGATATATGAATATGGTGTTCCAATGGTTGAATAAAAAGTCGGTTCAAATGACGGACGTGTTTGTACATAGAGAATGGGAGGTAGGCGAGAACATTCTCAAATCATTGCCGCGCATGCGAACATGGACACAGCAATTGAGCCAGCAGATAACGGACTATGCCAACCAAAACGGCAAGGACGTGTCACAAGTTGTGGAGAAGGTTCAGCGCTATATGGAAGAGCATATGGGAGAGGAATTCAGTCGTGAGCAAGCGGCAGAGTCTGTTTATTTGAATCCAGCTTATTTATCTCGTTTGTTCCGAAGGGAAACGGGTTACTCGTTAACGGATTATTTGG
>NZ_JBFRDK010000375.1:0-1393 GCF_052113545.1 Paenibacillus sp. TAF43_2 | reverse complement strand
GAGATATATGTTGGTTCATATGAAGGATGAATCCTCCGCGGGAGGTATTGTATGCAAGCGAATTTGAGCTGATGCGTATAGGGTGTTATGCGTTATTTTCCACGAAATAACGATTGTGGAGTTCGTTAAAATATAAATTCACTACAAAAGGTCTAAATAAGAGCTGCTGGGTTCGTAAGAGATTTATCCATTAATGATGACAGCTGCGAATAACGGTTTTTAAGCGTCTAAATCTTAGGCAGCTTTCGTGAATTTGGATAAATGACAATACATAATGAGTTTTAAAAATAAAAATATCGCTTCAATAAAAGGCACCGTTAAATAGGGGTTGTTTCAAACGTAGATATATCTACTTTTGAGACAGCCTTTTACTGTATAAAACGAGAAAAGTGAAAGCGAAATGAGCTAATTATTGTCTTGCGAGAGATAATAAGCGCATCTTCAGCGTACATCTGACCTTTTAAAGTCGATGTTTAGGGATTAAGGATTAATTTGCTTTTGCGACTAACGCTTCTTTTCTTCGTATTTTTCTGAATAAGTATCGGTAATGTTATTTTCTTAATTGAGATTGTATCTATTCATAAACGAAGCAGACCAAGGGCAAGTCGGTATAAAGTAGTTATTGCTGTTAGGAGTAGAAAGAGGACAAGGAAAATGCTTTAATGTGGCTATTTATCGTAAAATTTATTACAAAGATATGACTTTATCCAGCAATAGCTCTATCGAGTCATGCGTAAGCAAGCAAGTATAAAAGAAAATGATATTAATGCAATCGATGCTTTTTGATGCTTTTGAAGCATTTGAAGCTTTTAAAGCTATCAAAGCTCACTTGTACAACCTTCATGTGGATCACCGAGCCCTACTCGTCGGATAAACCTATGAAGGGGATTTTATCAAAATGTAATGTTACCACGACAAAAAATGAGAGGAGGCAAACTTAAATGGCTAGTTTAAAACAGGTTTCGGTAGGTGCTGCATTTGTGGTTGTCTTGTTATTGTCTGCTTGCGGCGGAGGAACAACAGGAGAAGTGCCAAATAAGGACAACAGCGGCGAAGGTACAGAGAGCAGCGAGGCGGTGGCACTTTATAAGAAAAGGTGTATTTCTTGTCATGGCACGGAGCTGCAGGGAAGAGCTGGACCTAATTTGCAGCAGGTCGGGGCCAGGCTGACAGAAGAGGAAATAGTGGATGTTGTTTCCAATGGTCGTAAGGGTATGCCAAAGTTCGAGAGCAGCTTAACGACGGAACAGATTCAAAGTTTCGCTGCATGGCTGGCTGAACATAAATAAATTCCAAAGAACCGTTAATCAATAGACTCAGCCATTTACAAAGAAAAACAAGGGTCTACTCTACAAGTCAAATTGACTTATAGAGTAGACCCTTTATTCATCTC
>NZ_JBFRDK010000374.1:0-1417 GCF_052113545.1 Paenibacillus sp. TAF43_2 | reverse complement strand
GTACACTAGGCAGTCCGTTGAATGGACTGCTCGCGGAATTTGTTGTGCTGCCAGAAGAAGGGTTAGTTCATGTACCTGATCGATTGACGGATATAGAAGCGGCAACCCTGCCTTGTGCAGGCGTGACAGCATGGCATGCTCTCATTGAGGAAGGCAAGATTAAAGCGGGTGATACCGTTGTCATACAGGGGACAGGTGGCGTCGCCTTGTTCGCACTTCAATTCGCAAAACTGTATGGAGCAACTGTTATTGTAACATCAAGCAGTGACGAGAAGCTTAATAGAGCGAAGGAAATTGGCGCGGATTTCGGCATTAACTATAAGCAAACACCCGAATGGGATAAGGCTGTACTTGCACTGACGGAGGAACATGGAGCAGACCATATCGTTGATCTCGGCGGATCAGCTACGTTAAATAGATCGATCTCAGCACTCCGTGTAGGTGGACATATCAGCATGATCGGCGGTCTATCGGGGTTTAGTGTAGAAGGATTTGACATTATCCCTGCAATTGTTAGAAAAGCACGCCTGCAAGCGATCAACGTAGGCAGCCGGGACATGTTTGAATCGATGAATTTTGCTATTGAACATAGCGAGCTACATCCCATAGTTGATTCAGTGTATCCATTTGAACATGCTGTAGATGCGCTTCAGTACTTGACGAAGGGGTCATATTTTGGGAAAGTTGTTATTTCATTTAATCAGTAATGGCATTATTTTTAAGTTGAACATGATTCTTATTAAACAATCTTATATCCAACATTTTCCCGTTCGATGAGGGATTAAACACAAAAAGCCCATACAATGGGCTTTTTGTGTTCATGCTATTTAAGAAAATACTCACTGTCTGAATAGATGGAAGGCATTAAGCATTCTGATTAGTAGCCACAGCCGCCGCCAAAGATGCCGCAACTACAAGCTATAATCACCAACAAAATGAACAGAACCAGGATAATACCAATACTGTGATTAGCACCACCAACAAATCCACCCATCAAACATTCACCTCCAATGTTTAAAGTACACTGTAGTTTATGTACGTATGGTACTGTATGATTGGACGTTTGTTCTGTAAGGATGTTTGCCCAATAAGCTGTTTGTAAGTAAAGAGAAAGCCCATGGCATGGACTTTCTCTTTTTTACTATGAGATGTTATAGGTTAAATGAGCATACATTGTGGCAGGTGCTGTTATGGTTTTATTCATTCGACGTATGACAGAACAGGGTTTGTTATCTAGACAGTTTTGTCCTAAGCGCGGTCACGGCAGTGAGTAGCAATAATAACCAACAAAATGAACAGAACTAGAATAAAACCGATATTTTCCATCAAACATTCACCCCCTGTGTTTTGACTACACTATAAATTATGTATTGATAGAGCGAAGTGATTGGATGGTTGTACTGGTATGATAATAGCC
>NZ_JBFRDK010000373.1:0-1417 GCF_052113545.1 Paenibacillus sp. TAF43_2 | reverse complement strand
TAAGAAATACTGATCATTAACTATTTGTTATTCTAAGGACGGTTCTTGTTCTAAAGCTTTACAACATGATTTGGCAGTGTCTGCAAAAGGTTTTCTAGACAAATGATTTGGTAGAACAACTATTGAGGAGGAAAAAACAGTGTCAAAATTAAATATCGGTATTATTTTAGGAAGTACTCGTCAAGGTCGTCTTAGCCCGCAAGTTGGTGAATGGGTGAAGAAAATCGCTGATCAACGCGGAGATGCTAATTATGAAATCGTTGATATCGCGGATTTCAAGCTCCCGCTCTTGGGAGAAAGCGATGCTACTGAGCAAGCAACAGCTTGGAATACTAAGCTTGCAAGCTTGGATGGATTCGTATTTATCGTACAAGAATATAACCACAGTATTTCAGCATCACTGAAAAATGCGCTTGATTATGCTCGTGACGCATGGAACGATAAAGCAGCAGGTATCGTAAGTTACGGTTCCGTAGGCGGTGCTCGTGCAGCTGAACATTTACGTGGAATTTTGGGCGAATTGTCTGTAGCTGACGTTCGTGTACATCCTGCATTGTCACTCTTCACTGATTTTGAGAACGGTTCTGTTTTCAAACCAGCTGATCTTCATCTTACTAATTTGAACGGTATGTTAGATCAAGTACTCGCTTGGAGCGGTGCATTGAAAACATTGCGTTAAAACTCACTATTAACTACCACCTCTTTATGAAGAGGTGGTTTTTCTTTGGCTCGATTAATGGAGCAGATCATTGCCCGGTGAAAAGGGATATAAATTCCCTTCCAAGCTGAAGGAAGCTTGTCCGGTTTCTTCTGATACGATGATAACAAGCGCATCACTTAATTCTGATAAACCAAGACCGGCACGATGTCTAGTTCCAAGCTTCTTCTGCTCGCTGTCTCTTTGCGTTAACGGCAGGACATTGCCGGCAGATATAATTTTATCATTTTGGATTAAGACTGCGCCGTCATGGAGCGGACCGCCAGGCGTGAAAATAGATTCTATTAACGAATGCGTCAGCATGGCAGAAATTAATACGCCATGAGTAATATACCTATCGATTGAATCTGATCTTTGCACGACGAGAAGCGCCCCATGACGCCGTTTAGATAGATGAGATATTGCATGGGACAGCTCGTCATATTTAGCGGTATAAGGTGCAAGATAACACTTTAAATAAAAGGTTGTTGCAATCGATTCCGTTTCAAAAACTTGTTCTTTCATAGAATGGAACTCGTTTAGCAAGCAATTGCCAGCATCATGATCCAAATCCTTTATCAAAGCTTCAAGGGATTCACGCAAATGTAGAAGCTTGCTTTTCACTTCAACTTTCATTGGAGAGAAATCACATTTTATATCATCCATACGTCCACCCCACTCAAGTGACTACCGCGTCCACCCCACTCAAGTGACTACCGC
>NZ_JBFRDK010000372.1:0-1440 GCF_052113545.1 Paenibacillus sp. TAF43_2 | reverse complement strand
ATCGGGCACTTGGGAAGTGGACCAGGCAGTGCACATTGGTCCATTCCAAGTGTTTGCAAGAGTGGTTCATGAGAATAACGGTAGAGATGTATTAAGCTGGACACCATGTGAAATGGTGGGTGAGAATGGATGGCGAGTTACCTTACATGTTCCGACTGGTGGTTTATACCGGTTGGAAACTTGCTTGCAGCATGATCAGAATGCGCTACTTGGTTCAGGAGCGATACGCGGAGATATGATCCATCATATCGGTGTCGGAGATTTATGGATCATAGCCGGTCAAAGCAATGCGGCAGGTTATGGAAGAGGAACGGTAGAAGATAGTCCGATGCTAGGGGTTCATTTGCTAAGAAATAACGGATTGTGGGATCTCGCAACGCATCCGTTCAACGACTCCACGGCAACGATCCATGRGGTGAATATGGAGTGGGTAAATCCAGCACATAGTCCGTGGCTGYATTTTGGAAAGTTGTTGCAAAATGAGCTCCATTATCCTATTGGTTTCGTACAAACGGCTCTTGGAGGTTCTGCGCTTCGTGCTTGGAATCCTGATGAAGAAGGTCATCTTTATCGAAATATGATCGAAACGGTGCAGCGCTGCGGCGGCAAAGTGGCTGGCGTGGTATGGAACCAAGGCAGTTCCGACTGCAATTCTGAAAGCGCCGATACTTACTTGGAGCGTTTTACAAAGGTTGTTCAATATTGGCGTAAGGAATTGAACATAGCTGAGCTTCCCTTTGTAACGGTCCAGCTTAACCGCTTCACCAATATTCATGAAGACAAAGAGCATCACGACAAACAATGGGGGAAGGTACGCGAAGCACAGCGGCAAGCTGCAATATCCATACCTTCGGTTTCTGTCATACCTTCACTTGATTGTCCGATGTCTGACGATATTCACAACAGTCCTGCAGGAAATTTAATAATTGGGAGCCGTGCGGCGAATATAACATTGCAAGTGGTTTATGGTTTACAGCGGCAGGCGTACCCGCCTAATTTGGAACATGCCATTTACATACAGGAACATGAATCGAATTCACATGCCATTAAGCTGCGCTTTAAGCATGTATCGGAACGACTATTTGCGATAAATCCAAAAGCGGATTTGTTTGGTATAGAGGACGAAGAGGGTGCTATTCTATTGAACGGCTGGACAATTATATCGAGCAATGAAGTGTTGCTTAAATTATCGAGAAAGCCTAGCGGCAAACTTAGTGTTCACGGTGCATATCAGACGAATCCGGCATCTCAGATGCTGATTGATACGGGGACTTATTTGCCGATGCTGGCCTTTTACAATGTGGAAGCGGTTGCTGAAATATAAACGATTTAGTTTAGATTACAGTGTAAGAGAGCGGTTGGAATAGAAATAGACGCTTATAAATCTATAGTCCAATGAGCAAGGACTGTTGACCATGCAGGTAATGCTGAGGTTAGCAG
>NZ_JBFRDK010000371.1:0-1469 GCF_052113545.1 Paenibacillus sp. TAF43_2 | reverse complement strand
CCCAACGCCAGCTCACCCAAGCTGCCCAGATCCAGCCCGCCCGCACTACCGGAATCGGCACTCCCGGCACCCAGATCAGTCAGACTGCCCAGATCCAGACCGGCACTACCGCTGCCCGCGCTGCCACTGTCACTACCCGAACCAAGGCTACCGAGCGCAAGCTCGGCCAAGCTACCCAGATCCAGATCGGCACTACCACTTCCCGCGCTGCCACTCCCCGAGCTACCGGAATCGGCACTCCCGGCACCCAGATCAGTCAGACTGCCCAGATCAAGATCGGCGCTACCACTTCCCGCGCTGCCACTGTCACTACCCGAACCAAGGCTGCCCAGCGCAAGTTCGGCCAGGCTACCCAGATCGAGATCGCTGCTCCCCGAGCTACCGGAATCGGCACTACCGGAATCACTTCCGGACCCCGCACTACCGGTATCGATACCTCCTGCGCTTCCGGRGTCGCCCGTGCTCCCCAGAGCCGCCGCACTACCCACGACCGGAAGCGCCAGGCTACCGAACGGAAGCGCCAGGCTTCCCAATGCCAGCTCGCCCAGACTGCCCAGATCCAGACCGGCACTACCGCTGCCCGAGCCGCCACTGTCACTACCCGACCCGAGGCTGCCGAGCGCAAACTCGGCCAGACTGCCGAGATCGAGGTCGCCGCTCCCCGAACTACCCGAATCCGCGCTGCCGGAATCGGTACTGCCGGAATCGGCGCTGCCCGCACCGAGATCGGCCAGGCTACCGAGATCCAGCCCCGCCTCACCCTCGCTGCCCGCCGCCAAGCTCCCCAACGGGGCCGCCAAGCTACCCAACGGCAGCGCAAGACTGCCGAGCGCCAGCTCGCCCAGGCTGCCCAGATCAAGCCCGCCTGCACTACCGGAATCGGTAGAGCCCGCGGCCAGGTCGGCCAAGCTGCCGAGATCCAGATCGGTGCTACCACTGCCCGCGCTACCACCAGCACTTCCCGAATCCGCGCTGCCCGAATCGCTACCCGAACCGAGATCGGCCAGGCTACCGAGATCCAGCCCCGCCTCACCCTCGCTGCCCGCCGCCAAGCTCCCCAACGGGAGCGCAAGGCTACCGAGCGCCAGGTCACTCAGGCTGCCTAGATCGAGGCCGGCGCCACTGTCACTGCCGGACCCGAGGCTGCCGAGCACAAGGTCGGTCAAGCTACCCAGATCGACATCGCCACTGCCCGAGCTATTCGAATCAGCACTACCGGAATCGCTGCCCGAACCGAGATCGGCCAGGCTACCCAGATCCAGCCCCGCCTCACCCTCGCTGCCCGTCGCCAAGCTCCCCAACGGGGCCGCGAGGCTACCGAGCCTCGATCTTTCGTGAGCGCGGCGTGCCGGCCTGATCGAGTTCGGATTTCTTGTCCCGGTGATGGTTCCGGTTTCCGGACGTGGCGGGGTGGCCGACGCGGTCGGGTTGCGTCGGGGTCCACGGCCCCGAATGATGGTGCTCCTTTC
>NZ_JBFRDK010000370.1:0-1470 GCF_052113545.1 Paenibacillus sp. TAF43_2 | reverse complement strand
GCGTATAATGGACCGTATACGGCCATACGTTGAAGTCGTCATGGTTACCGGTGAAAACAAGCGCGGACAAAAGTAATCGATTAAAGCTTTGGTTAACGGATTCCTATTCGAGGAATTTGTTGACCAAAGCTTTTATTTTTGTTTAAGGCTGGCAGCAGCATCAAGCTTTATCTCAGTATGGTTGAAAGCGTATTCAGAATGAGCGCTGTTTTTATACTGTGTCGTTCGTTCTGCTAGCATATAAAGCTTTCTTATAGGACTTATCAATTATTTGAAATTAAGTATTGACAGAAAGTGGGGCTCGCTGGTAAGATTCTTCCATAACCAACTAAGCAGGTAGGAATAATGTTTTCCGACCGGACGAACCGGAGCAAACACCTATCCAGGAGAAACATCCTCACAGGAAGTAAACTTCATAAATGTTTCTGAAAGCCTGTTAATTTAAAAAAGGGGTGTATGGAAAGATGAAGAAAATTACTCATGTTCGTTCCGTTGTTATTCTATTGGCATTAGTGCTTGTATTGGCTGCTTGCGGTCAAGGCGGCAACAACAAAACAAACAAAGAAACGAATAAGCCTACTAACGAGGCAACGAATACAGCTGCAACAGACGCACCTACGGATAAACCAAAACCGCCAGTTGAGCTTTTGAATGTATCCTACGATCCTACTCGTGAGCTTTATGTAGCATTTAACGCAGCATTCTCGAAACATTGGAAAGCGGAAACAGGTCAAGACGTGACGATTAAACAATCGCATGGCGGGTCTGGTAAACAAGGCCGCGCAGTTATTGATGGCTTGAAGGCGGATGTTGTAACACTTGCACTTGGTTATGACATCGATGCAATCGTTGAGCCAGGGCTAATTAATGCGGATTGGCAATCAAAGTTTGAGCACAACAGCGCTCCTTATACATCAACAATCGTATTTCTAGTTCGTAAAGGAAACCCAAAGGGCATTAAGGATTGGAACGATCTAATCAAGGACAAAGTTGAAGTTATTACTCCAAATCCTAAAACATCTGGCGGAGCTCGCTGGAACTATCTTGCTGCATGGGGTTATGCGCTTAAGCAAAATGGAAATGACGAAGCGAAAGCACAGGAGTTTGTTACACAATTATTTAAGCATGTACCTGTACTGGATTCCGGTGCACGCGGATCAACAACAACGTTTGTAGAACGCGGCATTGGCGATGTACTGCTTGCTTGGGAGAATGAGGCTTTCCTATCGATCAATGAGCTTGGTCCAGACAAATTCGAAATCGTATATCCTTCTTTAAGTATACTTGCTGAACCTCCAGTTGCTGTAGTTGATAAAGTGGTAGACGAGCGCGGAACTCGTGAAGTAGCGGAAGCTTACTTGAAATACCTTTACACAGAAGAAGGCCAAGAAATTGCAGCTAAAAACTACTACCGTCCAATTTCGGAGACAGTTGCTGCAAAGTATGCAGATCAATTCAAAACTCTAGAAT
>NZ_JBFRDK010000369.1:0-1510 GCF_052113545.1 Paenibacillus sp. TAF43_2 | reverse complement strand
GGCTCGCCAAAAGCCAACCACCCTATTTTCTCTGCATTTAAAGCCACATCGTAAATACGAACCTCATCGATGAGACCTTTATAAGGTGTGTCCCAATAGTTGACCCCTAGTGCAAACAGACCGTGCTTGTCTGTGAACACGTTTGGCATACCTGTACCGGAATATTTCTTAATCCCGTTGATGAATATTTGTGTCTCGCCGTTTTTCACTGTAAATGCAATATGTGTCCACTCATTCAGCTTGATCTGTATGCCTGTAGATGCATCATACCAAGCTTCACCTGACCACAGCATCGTATTATTTTTCGCAAAATCATGCCCTCGTGGCATAAAGCTGATCCAGCTTTGCGGCGTTTGTGCACCGAAGAAAGCTGGAGCAATGTTTGCTGCCTCGGCAGGGTTCAGCCACATCGATACTGTATATTCATTTGTTGAAATTAAGCCTTCCGGTAAAAGAACACCAGACGCGCCGTCAAAGCTAGCCGCCTTTCCTTTGCCCGCCGTTCCGTCTACAAACGAAATTTCTCCGCCTGTACGATCAATTCGGTCGCCCGTGACAGTTGCTGCCGCCGTTATGCCCGTCATTTCTTCAAGATTGCTCTCAAAATTGTACTGAGCGACTAATCCATCTGCTAACGGACTTTCATTATGCTGTTGAACTATAAGTGTGAACGTTTTGGATGCGGATGCGCTGCCTAACGTTATCGTTGCTGTTAATTGTACCGCTGCATCGCCGGAACCTGCGCTTGGCCTTGTTACAGCTCCACTTGCCGTTACGACTGATGTGTTCGAAGACTCCCATGTAATCGGCCAATGGTTTGCAGCTTTTAAGGGAAGGCTGACATCATTAAATACACGGCTTGTATCGCCTAGCGTTAACCTATTAACTGCATTCGCAGCGAGTTCTTGATCAGTTAACGCTTCCAACTGACTTCCCCAAACAGCAGCACCTTTGCCTGACAAAGCGCTAAAAGCCATGACATAAGCATTCGAAGTAGGGTCCCATTGGCGAATGAACACCCCTTTGTATGTCGTTTGAACAGGAACGTCATTTACAAGCTCATCAACTTTCAGGTTCGCATAATAGTCGCCATCTAGTTCCCAAGTTCCGGACACAGCACCTGTAATTTTACCGTCCTGCTCCAGCTTAATGTAAACAGAAGGTTTAATCTCCTTCGTAATCTCTTTGCCGTGGTTAATATAATGATAAGCGCCAACGACATCGCTTTCGGAAATTTTGCCAATCGTCTCACCCGTGTAACGATGCGGAGCGACCACTGGCCAGCCATCTTCGTTCATAAACATCTGATGTACACGAACCTCATGGCCTTCCCCGCGGTAAGGGAAACGACTGTGAAAGATGTTGAACAGCTTACCATTTGTTTCATCGTAGTAAGTCGAGTTATGGCCTGCAGATACATAACCATAGGTAGGGAAGTTCTCTTGTCCATTTAAGTTGCTGAAAATAAAATTGCCAAAGCTCTTCACTCCATACGGTTCAATAGCCGCAT
>NZ_JBFRDK010000368.1:0-1511 GCF_052113545.1 Paenibacillus sp. TAF43_2 | reverse complement strand
GTTATGAAGCTGTCAACCGTGCTGTATCGTCAAGGCAAGCTTTATTAACATGCCTTCCTGACTAGGTATCTGCATGCTCCTTTAAGAGCTTCTTAGTTATAAATGTGACTTTACAGATTCAAATAAAGGGCAATCCCTCAACCAGCTTTGGCTGCTAAGGAATTGCCCTTTTTATAATGAAGAAAACTACTGCTGAACATAACGATTAATGACTTCAACAAGCAAATCATTGAGCAGCTTAACCTCATATTCGCCTACTGCCGGCTCTAGGTGATCACTGCCGATACCGCTGTCATCGGTTAAAAACAAATACGTGCCGCCCGTCGCTGTTGCCATGAAACGCATCAAATATTCCGTCTCTGCACTCACTCCGCTAGAAGCTACAGGTATAATTCTAACGCCTTGTTCTGCCGCATCCTTTGTAAGCTGCTTTATCTCGTCGATAACCTGTGGCTCATCATGAGGCGGTGCGTCTAGAACGAGAAACAGCAGACGCGCTCTAGCATCCTTGCTCCACTCATGCTCATGAAGCGCATCGCGCAGCGCCTGATCAACAGCCTCGGGATAATCTCCGCCCCCATCCGCCTTTTGTTTGCTAAATTGATCTATCACTTTATTTATGTCCGTCGTGAATGGATACGGCTTGACGATATAATCATCATGCTTATCTTTGTAAAAGTTTGCGCTGATACGAATACCAAGCTGATTCGCATGCTCATCGGACACTCGCTTCACAACATCCTTAAGCTCCGCTTCCAAGTAATTCAGCTCATCTTCCATGGAGCCTGTCGTATCCACAACAAACATGATGTCTACCTGATCTGACAGCGCTGTACTTTTACTTAAATCAACTTTAATGCTGCCTTGCTGTGGGATGTCCATCTCCTGCGTCGTCTTGCTTTCTTGACCCGATTGCACTTTAACGGTATAACGGCCTAAGTTCGCCGTATCACTCTCAAATAGACCTGCATACACATAAGCTCTGCCCTCCGTGTTTGTACGCGCCTTCCATATCGCCTTCTTGCCTGAGTACAGTTCTACCTGTGCATCAGACACTGCTTTGCCTCCAGCTGTGACGATAACCTCAAGGCGGTTAAAATTCCAGAACTGCCATACCCGCTTGCTGCTATCCCCTTCTTGCGAGTTGAGTAAATTGCCAAAGCGTTCCCAAGCAGCTATATCATCCCATTCGCCAGCAGTTAGTTGCCCGGCCTGCTCTATTTTGTCTGGATTTGAATACCCGCGTTTGCCCCCCTCTTTTTGTCTTAGAGGCTCCACACTAATGGATTTTCGATCCCCACCACTTGTAGTTTCTTCTCCTTTGCTCGGAGCATCGCTCGTCAAATTGCTTCTGTATTCCATGTCTCGGTTACCACTGTACGAGGCATCATTCTTAGAGGAAGAGCACGCGCTTAATACAAGAAACAGGGAAAGCAACACAACGGTAATCGAGAAGATCCAACTTTTTCTTTGTCTAATTGCCTTGTTGAGAGAATGACCCACTTTCATTC
>NZ_JBFRDK010000367.1:0-1524 GCF_052113545.1 Paenibacillus sp. TAF43_2 | reverse complement strand
GACTTATAGAGTAGACCCTTTATTCATCTCTTAACGTAGAGTTTCTGAACACATTTTTTCTTTCGAGTGTTGATTTATATTTATCAAGATAAGTGGATGACCATTTCCTCGCCCAAGCGACAAGTTTTTTTGAATGGGCTGGTTCACACCAACCAGCAGAGGAGCGGCCACCGTATGATCCAATAGTTTTTTATTAATTTTTTTGTTGCTGCATCAAGTGTGGTGTATGCTTACGAAATGACATCCTCATGAGGTGTTGATACATAAGATTTCGCCATCTTATCCTGAATTACGTTGTCTTCTTGAACAAGTTTTGCTCCATTCAGCATGAGATATAAGCCGCCAGATAGAAATAAGCCTCCTAAAATAATCCAATACAGCATGTTTCATTTCTCCTTTCTGAATCTATTTCGATAGTCCTTTCATTATAAAAGGAAATGGTGCCTGAAAATAATAGCTCGAAGTAGTCATTTCCTTGCTAAATGTGTCCGATATGTTTCGTTCATGTGAGCAATGTACCAATCATTTTCAGTGTAGTAATCAACATTGAATTTAACTTTTATCAATTTTACTAAATGGGAGGATAGCTAAGCTGAATGTAGAATAGAGTAGCTATGAATTCCAGCGAGGGGTGGCGTCAATAAAAAGAAGAATTCAATTAATTTGGGTAAACGCTTTCAATGTTGGGGCAGCTGTTAAGCATTTACGAATTTATTGTCATCATGCAATGAAACTATTGCAAACGGTTAATGGAAAAGGGTGAAGGCATGTTCAGGAAAATGATTGTTATCCTGTTATTAATTTTTACTGCAACCGCATGTCAGGGGCGTTACTCAAAAAGTGATTATGACGTGATCCATTCCATTAAATCGAATTCAACCTCAGAGAAACAGGAAGATCATCGAAAGTACACAATCGGCATCGTACCAAAAGTGATGGGGATTTCTTATTTTAATGTCGCAGAAGAAGGTGCGATGGAAGCAGCCAATGATTTGGACGTTAACGTCATTTATGAAGGGCCACCAATCGCTGATGCATCAAAGCAGATTAATGTGATTAGACATCTTATCAATTTGTCGGTAGATGCGATTGCAGTTTCTGCAAACGATCCAGAAAAGCTGCTGCCCATCATTTTAGAAGCCAAAAGCAAGGGGATCAAGGTTATTACTTGGGATGCAGATACGAATCCAGAAGGCAGAGATTTTTTTGTCAACATGGTCGATACAGAGACATTAGGCCGACATTTATTGGATACGCTTGCATGGAACACCGAAGAAACTGGCGAATACGCAATTATGACAGGAGCTTTTTCTGCTTCTAATCATAATGAATGGCTGAAATGGATCAAACATCAGCAGAGTGAGTTTTACCCAAAAATGAAGCTGATTGATATTGTTGAGACAGAAGATGATCCGCAAAAGGCTTATGAGAAAGCAAAACAACTGTTAGCCAAGTACCCGAATCTTGCAGGCATTATCGGCAATTCTTCTGTAGGGCCTCCAGCTGCCGCACAAGCTGTAAGAG
>NZ_JBFRDK010000366.1:0-1585 GCF_052113545.1 Paenibacillus sp. TAF43_2 | reverse complement strand
GATATCATAGAGGCTAGTTTCTAATTGAATTCTTGGTATCCAACCTGTTTCTTTTGTTATTTTTTGGTTAGATCCGTAGTATTCTGGAACATCGTTTGGTCTTAACTTCTTCTCGTCAATGATTATTTCAATAAACTTAGAGGACATATTAACTAATTGATCAAGAATAGCTCTGATTGAAGTACAAGCTCCAGAGCAAACATTATATATTTGCCCTGAGACTCCTTTCTCAAATAATAAGCGATATGCTTCTACTATGTCCCTTACATCAGTGAAGTCACGTTTGCTACTAAGATCTCCAACATATAGTATTGGATCTGCTTTACCCAGTTCTATATCAACCACTTGTTTTGCAAAGTCACTGGTAACAAAGCCGAGCATTTGGCCCGGCCCTATATGATTAAATGCTCTTGCATGTATGATCTTTAGACCAAAATGTTCACTATAATAATGCGCTAATGTACTAACAGAATACTTCGAAAGGCCATATGGGTTTATTGGGTTTGCAGATGTTTCTTCAGTAATTGGCAATAGAGATACCATTCCATATTCTTCTGAGGAACCAATAGAAACAACCTTAACAGTATCTATTAAAGATGAATGTTTAATTGCCTCAAACAAACCAATTGTATCCATTAAATTAGATTGAAAGGTTTCCTCAACACGATCCCAAGAATATCTAACTGAACTTTGCCCCGATAGATGAAATATAACATCAGGCTTGATATCCTCTAATGTTCGCCGAAGTTTTTCATGATCAGAAAAATCTATTTCAATAATATGTAAGCCTTCAATTGAAATTGTCGATTCCTTTCTGGTGCCGCCCCATACTATATACCCATTAGCTAATAAATTCAATGCTAGATAATACCCTACGAAACCACTCACTCCTGTAATTAAAGCTCTCATAGATACACTCCTTAAATACGATTAGCGAGAGAAATCTTTTTCATATCACTATCAACCATCATCTTCACTAATTGATCAAATGAAACTTCCAATTTCCAGCCCAGCTGTTGTTTTGCTTTTGTGCAATCCCCTAGTAATAAATCAACCTCTGCTGGACGTACGAATCTAGGATCAATAACAACATAATCTCTCCAATTAAGATCAGCATGACTAAAAGCGATTTCTACAAGTTCTTCTACCGTATGAGTTTCACCGGTAGATATTACGAAATCATCCGGTTTATCTTGTTGCAGCATCAGCCACATAGCCTTAACGTAATCACCTGCGAAGCCCCAGTCCCGTTTCGAATCGAGATTTCCCATCCGAAGTTCTGTTTGTAAGCCCAGTTTAATTCGCGCTACGGCTTCTGTTACTTTTCTAGTTACAAACTCGACTCCGCGACGAGGAGATTCATGATTAAACAAAATCCCTGAACAAGCAAACATATCATAACTTTCTCTATAATTTACAGTTATCCAGTGCCCATATACTTTAGCAACGCCATAAGGACTGCGCGGGTAAAAAGGTGTCGTTTCAACTTGAGGTGTTTCTACAACTTTACCAAACATCTCACTGCTGGATGCTTGATAAAATCTAGCTTCAGGCTTAGTCAATCGTACAGCCTCAAGCATATTTG
>NZ_JBFRDK010000365.1:0-1589 GCF_052113545.1 Paenibacillus sp. TAF43_2 | reverse complement strand
GGAAGGAACGATGATTATCATCGTATTTCCTAGATATTTCCAAAATTTAAATACCTTCAGCGTATCTTCATAATTGGAAAACAACCAATTTCCCGGCAATAGGGATGGCGGATATTTGTAAATCTCGGGACTGGTCATCAGAGACGTACGAAAAATCCACCAGATCGGAAAGATCACGATTAAGGCAAATAAAACAACGACTACAAACATAATCACGTTTATCGTTCGTTCACTGCGTTTCTTGCTCTTTAGTCTGACGTACGCTGCTTCACTCAATTGCCATCGCCTCCTTCAGAAAAGATCCACAGATTTGATGTCTTGAACAAAACACCGGTAAACGCGGCAAGGATGGCGAAAATTACAAAGGTTGTCGCGCAAGCATAACCCAGCCTGTAATTGACGAAAGCCTGATCGTACATTAGATAAGTCATGAACCTTGAAGAATTGCCCGGTCCGCCATTGGTCAGAGAAAGGGCCGGTGTTATGACTTGGAGATTAGCGATCAGGCTCATCAACAAGTTGTAAAAGATAATCGGCGTCATGCATGGCAAGGTGATATGCCAGAAGCGTTTCCATCCGCTTGCGCCATCCATCTCAGCCGCTTCATGATAGACGCTCGGAACGTTCTGAAGCCCGGCCAAAAAAATAACGATCAAGTTCCCCGATAACCAGACAGCAATCAAAGAAAGCGAAGGAACTACCCATCTGGAATCCGCAATAAAGAGAATTTTGCTGAGCCCAATTTCGGAGAGGAGAAAGTTGAAGAAACCGAAATTCGCCTCGTAAAGCCAAGACCATCCTACGTATATAGCTGCAGCCGGCAAAACGAACGGCACATAAAATACGGCTCTGAAAAAACCTCTTGCCGGAATTTTACGATTCAACAACATCGCGATGAAAAACGAATAAATCATGCTTCCGGCTACAGATAATACGGCGAAGTAGATCGTTGCGATAATCGAATCTTTAATGTACGGATCGGTGGTAAACAGCTTGATATAATTATTGAGGCCAACAAATTCGGGTTTGGCTAACCCTGTCCAATTCGTCATGCTGATTCCGAGCACCCCCAGAAGAGGCAAGTAGGTCAGGAAGATCAGTCCGAGGAAGGCCGGAATCAAGCAAATATAAGCAACTCTTGCCTCGCTTGAGTAAAAGCGAGAACGACGCTTCAGCGGTTTGTTAATCGGTTCCATATCTCGCTCCCCACCTCATGTTTGAAGGAAGACCGCCACTTGCAATATATTGGCGGTCATTCCTTTTATCCGTTATTTATTGCCTGTATGAGCCGCATTCAAAGCATCGAGATTTTTGGTTATGGCTTCCTTCGCGGTCGTCTTTCCGGTCCAAACATCCCCCAGAGTCGATCCGAGCAAGGTGTTAAAGTCCGTTGTATGATTTGTATAGAACCATGAAGCAGGTCTCGCAGCGGCGGATTGCGCATAATCGACTACCGCAGACTTGTATTCGTCATACGGAGGGAAGTTCGGATTGTCGACCCATTTATGGGTGAGAGTTTCATCCGTATACCACTTTTGGAGCGTTGGCATCCAAATGCCTGATGAGATGAGCCCCCAGTTGTTTTCTTC
>NZ_JBFRDK010000364.1:0-1591 GCF_052113545.1 Paenibacillus sp. TAF43_2 | reverse complement strand
CCCATATCATTGAGCAACGTGCAAACAATCGAATCATTCGTCCAAATGCTGATTATATAGGCTGTGATTTGCTGCCTTGGCTGCCTATCGAGCAACGATCCTAAATGAGGAGGAGGATGCGAAACGAATGTCCACTTTAATGAGTAATGATAGGCCAAAGCCGGATCAAGTGTTGGTTGATATTGCACAATATGCTGCCAATTATAGGATAACTAGCGAAGAAGCTTACAATACCGCTCGCTATTGTCTCATCGATACGCTTGGCTGCGGGTTGTTAGCGCTTAGGTATCCCGAGTGCACGAAGCTGCTAGGCCCGACCGTACCGGGAACTCTTGTTCCGAATGGAGCTCGTGTTCCTGGAACTTCGTTTCAGCTTGATCCGATCACTGCTGCATTTAACATTGGATGTATGAACCGCTGGCTCGATTACAATGATACTTGGCTTGCAGCGGAGTGGGGCCATCCATCAGATAATCTTGGAGCTATACTAGCTGCTGCGGACTATGAAAGCAGGAAAAACATAGCCGAGGGCAAACCGCCGTTTGTCATGAGAGATGTGCTTACGGCTATGATCAAGGCGCATGAAATTCAAGGCATTCTTGCACTTGAAAACAGCTTTAACCGCGTAGGGCTCGATCATGTTATTCTCGTAAAGATTGCCTCAACTGCTGTAGTGACTGCGCTGCTAGGCGGGACGACAGATGAAATTATTGATGCTTTATCCAATGCGTGGATTGATGGTCATCCGCTTCGTACTTATCGTCATTCGCCAAATACAGGTTCGAGAAAGTCATGGGCAGCCGGCGATGCCACAGCTCGCGCGCTTAGGCTTTCATTGATGGCGCTAAAAGGAGAGATGGGTTATCCCGCTGCACTAACTACGCCGGAATGGGGATTTTATGATGTGCTGTTTAAAGGGAATTCCTTGTCCATTAAACGGGATTTTGAAGCTTATGTCATGGAAAACGTATTGTTTAAAATATCTTTCCCCGCTGAATTCCATGGCCAAACCGCGGTGGAGGCTGCTATCTTGCTGCACCCGAGTGTGAAGGACAGATGGCATGAAATTGATAAAATAATCATTACTACACATAAGTCCGCACTGCGAATTATCGACAAAACAGGACCGCTCCATAATCCCGCGGATCGTGACCATTGCATTCAATATATGGTTGCAATTGGTCTGATTCATGGACATTTAACTGCCGATCATTATGAGGATGATTATGCAAGTGACAGTCGTATCGATGAGCTTCGCAAGAAAATGGTTACGACTGAAGATATCACTTACTCACATGATTATTTGGATGCTAATAAACGCTCGATTGCCAATGCCATTCAAGTGTTTTTCCAAGACGGAACATCCTCTGAGAAGATCGAGATTGCGTACCCAATAGGCCATCGGCGCAGACGTCAGGAAGCCATACCGCTTCTGCTTGCGAAGTTTGATGCCAGTTTGAAGAGCAGGTTTCCATCCAAGCAAATACAAGCGATATCAGAGCTTTGCCAAGACCAAAACGTATTAGAGAACACGCCCGTACAGCAGTTTATGGAACTATTTGTTATTTAGGTGAATGCCTGCGTACAGCGC
>NZ_JBFRDK010000363.1:0-1593 GCF_052113545.1 Paenibacillus sp. TAF43_2 | reverse complement strand
CAAAAATGATGAAATAGTATTTTATGAAGTACCACGCACAACGAAGAACTGGATTCAAGCTTTGAAAAAAATCCCTCTCGTTCGAGGCGTTGTAGGTATTCTTGAATCAAGCGCCAAAGGCTCCCAGCATTTGAACTTCTCTATGGAAGCCTACGCTGAGGATGAAGCCGGTGAGGGTAAAGAAACAGACAGCAATCAACAACCCGCTGCAGTAAAGGAAGAAAAAAAGCAAGGCTGGAGTCTTAGCATGATTGTTGGCGTAGCTGTCGCTGGCGTGCTTTCCTTTATTTTCGGCAAACTTATTTTCACTGCTGCACCCGCAGCGCTTGAGGAACTTCTTTTCTCAGGGGTATTTGAAAATAAGATTGGTCATAACTTACTAGAAGGACTTATCAAAATTATTTTGCTGCTTTCTTATTTGTATTTCATTTCCATGACACCGTTAATTAAGCGGTTGTTCCAATATCATGGAGCTGAGCATAAAGTAATTAGTACTTATGAAGCTGGTGAAGAGCTTACGGTTCAAAATGTACAGAAGTACAGCCGCCTTCACTACCGCTGCGGTTCAAGCTTTATCGTGTTCACCGTTATTGTAGGTGTTGTTGTCTACTCGTTGCCTTTCTTTACTTGGGACACCATTTGGGAACGCGTCTACATCCGTATCTTACTGCTTCCACTCGTTCTTGGCCTCTCCTACGAGGTGCTTCGCTGGACAAATGCTTTGCGTGAAATTCCAGTGCTGCGCTACCTCGGATATCCAGGACTATGGCTGCAGCTTCTAACGACCAAAGAACCGCGTGATGAGCAAGTTGCGGTATCCATTGCTTCCTTCAAGCGCATGCTTGAACTAGACAAACAAATGAAATAATTTCGATTGAAAAAGGAAAGGCGGAATTACAATGAGCAGAATACCAAGCAAATGGAATGTTTGGTCCATATCGTTTTTGGCGCTGCTGTTGATCGGTCTCGTTTACAGCGTTATCCAAAGCCCAATAACCTTTCTAATTCCCATTGTGGTGCTTGGCGGCATTTTCTTGCTATATAAATATCCGCCTTCTTTCTTAAGAGGTTACAATACGCGGCAAGGAGGAGTACATGTCACACAAAGACGTGCTCCTGCAAGCAAAACGAGAACGAACAAGAACCGCTCCAAGACCGTGCCGTTTCGTGTCATTGAAGGCGGCAAGGAAGATGACGAAACACCTAAATATCATTAAATCAAACAAAAGGACCGAGGCATCATTGCCTCGGTCCTTTTTGCTTTCTCGTTCGTATCGATATGTATTACTCGCTGTCCATTTCCGCACGCACGGCACGAAGCTCGTCCATACGCTGAGAATCTCTTCGGAAATATTCAACTAAAGTTTCAATACAGGTTATAGAGTCCCAGCTAAGATGATGCTCGATTCCTTCAACATCCTGATAAATATTCTCGTCTTGTACGCCAATCGTCGTTAGGAATGACTCTAACAATTGATGCCGATCARCAAGCCTTTTGCCCATTTTTTTCCCTTTATTGGTCAGGACCAGCCCGCGATACTTCTCATAGATCAAATAATTATCTTTATCAAGCTTTTGAATCATCTTGGTGAC
>NZ_JBFRDK010000362.1:0-1668 GCF_052113545.1 Paenibacillus sp. TAF43_2 | reverse complement strand
TCATATGATTGTAATGTGCGCGAACCAATAGTGGAGAGCAAATAAGTGCAAAAGTGCACCTGTTTTTAACAAACAAGATTGGAATGTTGCAAATAGGTGTACTAATACCTCTAATTGATCAGATTTAAAGAAAATTTGGTTAAATAAGTGCATTTCTGCACTTAGATGAAGATGCTGCAGGCGCTGCCGCAAAAGTCTTTGCATCAGGGAAACATCCCCGTTTTCAAATGAAAGGACTTCAAATTCCGCTGTATAGTGGAGCTTGAGGTCCTTTTTCTCGATGAAAATAAGTTCTAAGTAGTGCTCAAAAAATCGCAAAATGACTTTTGAGTCAGCCCCTTGTTTTGCGGAAAGGCAAGCAGGCAACGAAGGCTTAAGTCTCTGTCATGATTCCGCCATTGACATGCAATACCTGCCCTGTAACGAATGATGAATCGTCTGAAGCTAAATAAATATAGGTTGGAGCGAGCTCGAATGGCTGCCCAGCGCGTTTCATTGGCGTATTGGCGCCAAATGTTTGCACATATTCAGCTGGATAGCTGGAGACGGTCAGAGGTGYCCATATCGGACCCGGTGCAACAGCATTAACGCGTATCCCGCAATTAACGAGCTGCAGCGATAACGAACGGGTAAAAGATACGACTGCCCCTTTCGTTGATGAATAATCGACCAGAAGCGGGGCACCTGCGTAAGCCGTTACGGAAGCTGTGCTGATGATGGTGCTTCCTGGATGAAGATATGGAAGCGCGGCTTTCGTCAAATAAAAGTGAGGAAAAATATTGGTCCGATAAGTATCTTCCAGCTGCTCATTCGATATATCCAAAATACTCGTCTGAGGAAACTGGACTCCTTGGTTAAGCACCAAGCAATTGATTTTTCCATAATGCTCGAGTGTTATTCTGACGATTTCTGTGGAGAGCTCTGGCCTGCGAAGATCACCTTCAATTAGCAGGCTGCGACCACCGTATTGCGCTACCATTTGCTGAGTTGCAAGCGCGTCTTGACGTTCGTACAAATAAACGATAACGACATCAGCACCCTCTTTGGCGAAGCCAATGGCAACAGCTCGGCCAATTCCGCTGTCTCCTCCAGTAATGATCGCTACTTTGCCGGACAGCTTTCCACTTCCTTTATATGCGGGGTTGTCGGAAATCGGTAGCGGGTTCATTTTGTATTCAAGGCCAGGCTGTCTGTCTTGATGCTGGGGCGGAAAGGTTAGGGGCTCCTGTTTGCACTTTGTTTCGTAGCCATAATAGGGATAATACGGAATCATCAGGGTATCCTCCATTTGCGTTCATTGCAATAGGGTATTCACCCAATGGAAAAAATGCAACTCTTAGTTAGCTTGCATAATGGAGGGGATTGTCTCTGGCTATAAGGCGGCAAAGTGATTATGCTTGACTTTAAAATGGATTGTTTTTATAATCTAACCAGTTGGTTACTTTTGAAATGAATGGAGTTTATTAAGATGGCTGTTCAGAAGAAAAGGACTTATGATGCTGCACGAAGCAAAGAGATTATTCTTGATGCAGCCGAGCAATTATTTGCCGAGCAAGGTTATTCCGCAGCGCGAATTGACGCGATTGCAAGCGAAGCTGGATATAATAAAAGTCTTATTTATCAGTATTTTCACGATAAGCTTGGGCTTTATACGGAAGTAGTGAAACG
>NZ_JBFRDK010000361.1:0-1726 GCF_052113545.1 Paenibacillus sp. TAF43_2 | reverse complement strand
CCCCAGTACGGTTCGTACATGGTGTTGTAGATCGCAGCGTAGCCGGGATTGTAGTTGTCGGGGTGTTCATATTCGAAGACGTCCTGATCGAATCCATTGTTGACGTCTTCGCGAATACGTAGCTTGTACTGGAGCTCGACAGGTATTCCGGAAGTCTCCCAGTACCCCATGGAAACATCGCCCGAGTGGTTGTGGAGAGAGATGTTGTAGCTGAAAGTCGTAGCACCCTTGTCATCGCCGATTTTCCAGATGATGAATTCCTTGCTGTTCGACGCATGGTATTCATCCTTGATCGCTCTGGGTGCCACGCCAGGTGTCTGAGTTTCGGCTTGCCCTCCGGAAGTGGTCTCGGCTGCTTGCGCCGCAGCCGCGATATCGGCGCGCTCTACGCTGGACTTGTTGGTGACTTCCTCGGTGAGTCCGGTGACAACATTCGTGTAGGTGACCTTGGAACCGCCCCCTTCAGTGATGGTCAAGGAGTTCCCAACGCACGCCCAGTCTGCGCCTTGTGGAGCGTGTTCCTCGGCGTACTCCGTGCAGCTAGTCGTGGGAACGGCGCTGACCGGAGCCTCGTAAGGGCTGCCCGTGCCTTGCTCTTGAGCCTGAGCTTGAGACGACATCAGGGCTGGAGTGGAAAGCGCCACGACCGCCGCCGCTATTGCGAGTCTGCTCTTCATCTTTACCATTTCTCTTCTAGGTTTGAACTCTAAATCTTGCTCAGAATGGTCTGTACGCGACGACGTTGTTCTGCTCGAAGTTCTGCGTCAGCCACGTAGTGAACAAGCCGTCCCTGTTGGTGTCGCCGGTGGGGTAACCGTAGAATCCCTGTTCTCCCCCACGGTCTCGCCACAGCCTCAAGACGTCGAAATCGATCGAGTGCGCATTCGTGACGCTTGACCAGTAGATCGCCCCTAGGAAGAAATCGTTGTACCGTCCGTTATATTTGGCTAGCGGCTTTTCATCGGTAGTGGGGTACCCGAGTGTTCCAATCTCTGCTCCGGTTGCGTTCCACTTGTCGCGGATTGCCCCGCCGATGACTGCAGTGAGCGGCGATTGAAGGGGATGCCAGTAGATGGCTGCGCCTTGAAATTCCTGACGGCTTCCAATGTTATCCAGATTCACGAACTCGTCAGTGGTCGGATATCCCATCCATCCTGCCTCCCAGTTGTGCTGGGCCCACTTGTTCATGTAAAGCAGGGTGACCGGGTGTGCCCCAGTGGCCGCGGACCAGTAGATGGATCCGTTGACGAACTCCGACCGGGCGCCCGTATTTCCCGGATTCTGGTACTCGGGAGATGTCGGGAAATTCAGGAAGCTTCCTGGGCCTCCCATCGCGTTGTACTTATCCCGAATCGCCCCGCAGACAGCGTGGGGCGATGGCCAGTAGAACTGGCAGTCTGCCGCAGCAACTAGAGCCATCCGCTCCGAGAGATCGGCTTCCTCCTTGCTGAATCCCTCTGGTATGGGCTCTTTTTCAGATCGGGCGACAGTACCAGCAGGTAGTTCTGGAAGGTTCTCGACGGGAACGGTAAGAGTTCGTTGTTGCGCTTTCGTGATGTCTGAGCCGGATCGAGCGGCTAGCCTCGATCTTTCGTGAGCGCGGCGTGCCGGCCTGATCGAGTTCGGATTTCTTGTCCCGGTGATGGTTCCGGTTTCCGGACGTGGCGGGGTGGCCGACGCGGTCGGGTTGCGTCGGGGTCCACGGCCCCGAATGATGGTGCTCCTT
>NZ_JBFRDK010000360.1:0-1734 GCF_052113545.1 Paenibacillus sp. TAF43_2 | reverse complement strand
GCTTTAATTAGTCTAGACTTCATGATAACGCCTCCTAAGGTGAGTTCTGAGGGCTCCAACCCAGTACATACTCATCCTAGCGGGGCGTTCGTTTTTCTGCAAATCGAATCTACTAACACCTACAGGAATGTTAACGGGCAGTTTAGCGCAACAAAACGATGAATATAATCGTCTTTAATGCGGAAGAAAATATCGATTAATGGAATAGGTGATGGACGGTGAATGTTAAAATTAAGAAGATACTGAAAACAATCCTTTGGTTTTTATTAGGATTGGTATTACTGATTTTTGCACTCTCCTGTTTGTTCGCAATTGTATTCTTTTTAGGGGTATGGTACAAGGATGTCTTCATGGAGTGATGTTGACCACCGACGACTGACTGCCTTTGATTGAGCTAACGGGCACGATTGTTCAATACACTACGTTAGCTGGTCTAATGCTCAGCTGCCGTTTCTAATTGAAGTAACGAGCAATATTCCAATATCGGTGTGGGCTTACTGGGAATATTCTATGCAAGGTGTCAGGAAGCAAGTATGATGAACTGTTGAAAAAATACATAACGAGCCCATTAAAGATGAATGAGACAGCCGTTACACTTGATTCAGAACAGAATAGAAGGTTTTTGAATGGACATGCTTCAACTGGGAAGAGAGTCCCTCACTGGGATCTCTCTATACATGAAGGAGCTGGGGGGATTAAGTCATCGGTTAACGATTTGAGTTTATTTGTCCAAGCCAATCTAAATAATGATAATCCGATAGCCTCTACACTGCAAAAAAGCCATATCCCTATATGGATCGGAAATTCAAACCGTTATTTTGGCTGGGGTGGGGATAAACTTCTAGATAAAGGTATCCTCTGGCATAACGGGGGTTCAGCTGGTTTTAACAGTTATCTAGCTTTCAACAAGGAACTCCGTGTAGGAATTGCATTGCTATCCAATTATTCTTTTTTCTCGAATTCTCTTATGGATTATTATGTTGCTCAATTAATAAAATGGATTACTAAAAAAGAGCCTTCTCAAGGAACTATGATAGACGTTACAGGGTTAAAAATATTTGAAGCCATCCTAAGTAGTGAAAAGTCATGAACTAACGGAGAACGTTAGTTGATATAGCCGCGGCAGTCTAAGACTTTTTTTATCTGGTCTTGGTTCGCCGCTGCTTTTGTTGCGCGAATCTATCACAATTGTGACCATATAAATCAAAAAAAGAGAATTCCACCCCTTATTAACATAAAAATCCCCTTTCATTCATAGGTGCAATCCAACTACTATAGGTATGAGTTCGAATGGTAAAAAGTATCATTTTTTTGATATTAGTATCAAATTAGTCAGGATGACCACGCTCTTTGATATCAAAATAAGCTAAACCTTTACAGCATTTTCCCACACCTCTTTCATTGCGCAGCTCTTTTCTAGTAAATGATTTCATTGCTAATCTACATGCTTGTCAGTCTCCCCAACAAGTTAACCCACATGTTATTTTAACTCGAGTATTCAACCCGCATAAGCTATACCTTCAACCAAAACTACTTAGTCGTATGTAATAAGAAGTTATTAATAAACTATTGATAACGCTTTCATGTTAACAGAGTAATTTCTTTGTCTTTTTTATTTTAAAATTTGTAATAAATACAAATAAAAGTAAGTTAAGGTTGTGTTAAAGCCCAATTATTTATCGGTATATTAACCAAATTCACTATTCTATGAGGAGTGTGTTATGAGTGTGTTAT
>NZ_JBFRDK010000359.1:0-1829 GCF_052113545.1 Paenibacillus sp. TAF43_2 | reverse complement strand
GGATATAGCAGCGGAGGAGAAGGCTAGGGCGACGTATCAGTGGTTGATTGATCTAACGGATGATGTGGATCTGCAGGATAGCTTGAAGTATTTGCGGGAGCGGGAAATTATACACTCTCTGCGGTTCCGGGAAGCGGTGGAAATACTTAAGGATAAGCGGGATGAGAAGATATTTTATTAAACTGAGATTCATTTGCAATGTGATGAATGTTACCACAAAAGGACAAAATCACTATAAATGTCATAAATAGCACAAGCAGCACATCAACCCAGCATTCACTGAATGCTGGGTTGTGTGTTCTAGTGCAGGGAGAGCCTCCGGATCTGTCCCGTTTATACATATCTGGATACATAGGATGTCACGTCTTATCTAGCTCTATTAGGTCGTTTTATTTACTCGTTAATGTAAGTGTTGACTCGGTTTTGAATCAACTTACTGACATCTTCAACTGATTTCTGTCCGCTCATATAGGAATCAAATTCTTCAACCGCAATGGAAATGACCTTGAAATCACTAGATAAATTTGTACTCGCTCCATCAATGAGTTTTTGCAATTGTTGTATCTTGCTGTCTATTGTACTAGCATCAAACTTCTGTCCAGTAAGCGTACCCGCTATTGCCTGCTGCTTGGCATCCTTGAGCTGTTTCTCTACAACTCCCTTGTGCATCGCAAAACCCCCTACGATTGGTGAAGTTTGCATTTCCTCGGAAAGCATGAATTTAATAAAATTCCAAGCTTCATCTTGAACCTTAGATTTGCTGTTCATGCCTAGAGTGAAATACGACTTAAATGGCGTTCCGTTATTTTGTCCATTTACAGTTGGCTTTTGGTATATATTAAACTTTGGATCAAGCACTTGTGACAGGCCTGTGGTTGGATCCAGAATGTTAGCATTGCCGAACAAGGATTCGACATATTCGTAATTAGGTTCGGCACTAAGCACATCTTCATCATACATCGATTTGATTTGCTTCATCATATTTCGAAACAGATCGGAATCAAAATTTGCTTGACCTTGATTAATCAGCTTATCATAATTAGCCTCTATATACTCCGATAACAGTTGAACTGGGAATAGATTCTGAAATCCTACATAATCCTCGCCAGCTTGTTCCTTGAGCTGCTTTAAGGCCTTTTTCACATCATCCCATGTCCACGTTTGATCATTAATTTCAATATTAGCTTTCTCTAACAAATCTTTATTTCCCGTAAATGTGTCAAGGGCAAATGAGAAAGGCATTGCATACAAACCATCTCCATTCTGGGAATGTTTAAAGATATTCTGATAGTACTGATTTTGATCAAAGTCAGAATCTTTGTCCATCAGATCATAGAAATTCATCAGCATGTTCTTGGCTACATATTTGTCCTTCGGCAATTCATTCATTACGATAATGTCTGCTCCTTTGCCAGACATCAACTGCGTGCTGACCGTTTGTACATATTTCTCGATATCGCTCTTTGTTAATGGTTCACTCGATGTATTTTCCTCTATTTTAGGTGTAGCTTTATACTCTTTAAGTTCAATGTTGATATCTGGACGTTTTTTTTTATATTGCTTAATTGCTTCATCCAAATAAGGATGTGCCGACATCAGTGCAATCTCAATCGTTTTGCCATTTTGGCCTGAATCTTTATCAGATGTTCCACCTCCACCTGATCCCACGTTGCTGCTAGAGCATCCCGATAATACGACTATCATTGCTAATAAGGCCAATATCCATTTTCTATTCAAATTCATTCATTCCCTTCAATATATTCGGATTCGATTACCTTCCTGCAGTGGTTCACATATTCGGATTCGATTACCTTCCTGCAGTGGTTCAC
>NZ_JBFRDK010000358.1:0-1856 GCF_052113545.1 Paenibacillus sp. TAF43_2 | reverse complement strand
GTTTACGGATGGACGCGTCATCGGCCTGCATACGGCCAATACGTGCAAGATAGGTTGGCCGCTTGTAACCCATTAACATCGTCGTTAAAGCGGGAATGTCGATAACTACCGATGGTGCGATGCCGCCATGGGTCATATGGCCTTTTCCGTTTGTGTCAACCGTGAGGGTGAAGGTTCCTTGATTCCATTCAAGCATTGGATCATGGAGATTGATAACTATTCTGCTTTCCTTTTCCTGCATTTCAAATGGATATTGCTCGATGAACAATACGATATCTACAATTCGTGCCATGTAATAAGGAGCAATGGTTTCTTTAATATCCCCGTCGTCCAATATAAATGCAAGAGGCTCATCCTTATAGATATCCCCTTTTACAAGCGTAATCATTGAGAAATGGGCACTGACAAAGTTCCATAATCCAGTGCGTGCCTCTTCGTTAATATAGATCATTTCTTTCATGTGAAAGATCTCTTCGGCAATCCAATACAGCAAATACCCCATAGGTGAGTCGTTATTGTCGTAATAGATCGCTACAGTCATATCATCTAAATCCCAGCGCAAATACTCTTCCCAAGCGAGCTCGTTTCGCAGCATAGCACCATGGTGCAAGCGGGCAAATTGCTCATATATTGTTTTGATGTCAGGATGTTCAATGGTTACACGTTCAACATGACCAGGTACGTTTTTTAGCTTAGGCAGCTGAGTGTCCGGAACCTCAAAAGAAATTTTATCGGAAATGATCTCCCAGCCTTTGCGTCTGTAATAAGGAATTGAGTAGGGGTATAAGTAAGAGATCGATTGTTTCCGCTCACGCATTTTGCTTAAGGCAAGCAGCATGAGTTTATTCATCAAGCCCAAATTGGCATATTCGGGATAGGTTCCGACTCCTGTCAGTCCACCCATTTCATAAATATGTCCGTAGATGTTTACCTGAAAGGGATATACAGCAAGCTGAGATATAAGTTTATCGCCATCAAACCACCCTTGAACATCAGCATACTGAAGTACGGGAAGTTTTGCCTTTGCAATCTCTCTATTTTCCCAGCCAAAGGTTTGTAAATCGCGATTGGTCACTTGAAAAACATAGCGCAATAAATTGTTGAATTGCTCGCCATGCTGGGTTTCGATTTTTTTTAACTTGAGTCTGTCATGCAATTTCCGTCGACTCATAGGTGACGACCTCCATTTATTTAAACATATCCAAGTATTTTACCATCCCTTAGAAGTGCAAACAAATTAGCCCTATTTGGAAGGGAATGAAGCACATGATTCGAATTTGCTGATTCAAAATGTCTATTGGAGAATGGTGAAAAGTTTTCTATATGCTGAGGATGTCCTACAATTGATCTGATTAATCAAAAACAGACATGGATGTGAGTTAAGTGAATGCCGAGCTTGGAGGAGTTGGATTTTAAGTTAAATTGGATTTTTTCAAAAAAAAAAAAGGCCATCAAGGATGCCTCAGTTGTAAACAACTCTTCGGTTTAAATAAACGTTGCTGCCATATTTCTTGATTAAACCATGCGATTCTGCTTTTATAAAGCTATGAATTTCTTTTAGGCGCTGCGTCTGTGGCTGGATTGTCTCTTTTACTTTTCCATCTACGGTAACATCGAATACAATTTTCATGATTGCACCTCATTTCTTTTGGTTAATTTCATAATAGTGTTGTTGTATGATGAGATCATAAATTGAAATGCGGACAATTGTAATTTTTTTTGGGAAGCATCATCGCTATGTAAAATATCCAAGGAGAGGTGACAGAATGAGAGAATTGAAATGCGGACAATTGTAATTTTTTTTGGGAAGCATCATCGCTATGTAAAATATCCAAGGAGAGGTGACAGAATGAGAG
>NZ_JBFRDK010000357.1:0-1880 GCF_052113545.1 Paenibacillus sp. TAF43_2 | reverse complement strand
GGTTTAGCTTCCTGCTCGTCATTGTACTGCATCTCTTTATTCATCGTACCTCATGGGGATTGCATCTGCGGGCGATGGGGGATAATCCGGCAACGGCGGATGTCATGGGTATTCAAGTTCAGGCCTTTCGATATGGCTATATTATCGCAGGCTCTGTATTGATCGGCTTGGCGGGAGCAGATTTGCTCCTTGTTTATTCGCCAACATGGACCGAGGGGATGACGACGGGACGTGGCTGGATCGCAGTAGCTTTAGTTATTTTTGCGAGATGGAATCCAATAAGGGCTCTCTTATGTGCTTATTTCTTCGGTGCGTTAGACATGTTAGGCTTCCGCATCCAATTAATCGGCAGCGAAATACCATCCTATTTTCTTAAAATGATTCCTTATGTCGTTACGATACTTATTCTTATGTTTCTTGGCTGGCGCAATCGTAATAAACCATCAGGCTCACCTGAAGCACTGGGTGTTCCTTACATTCGGGAGCAACGATTCTAACGATAATTGGGGGGAGAACAATGAACATGAAGGCTCAGGAGATCATGTCGTCTCCTCTTGTATGGCATCCTCAGTCGGCCGCGGAGGCATGGCTGCTTAAACAAAGCTATGGGCTTGAAGGAATATATATTTCAGGTGGAACCTTACTTCGAACACAGTGGGAATCAGGGGTTTCCGCTATCCCGAAACATTTGATCGATTTAAGTGCTATTCGTGGATTAAATGAGGTTAAAATCGGCGAATCTGGCGTCATTATTGGCGGCCAAGTGACTTTGCAGGCTTGTCGGACGAATGCATTCCTGCAGCGTAATTTCCCGCTAGTCACCGATGCAGTACGCACAATAGCAGCGCCGTCCATACGGCATTTAGCAACGATTGGCGGCAATATATCCTCCTTCATTGGTGACGCTATTCCCGCGCTCCTTGCCTATGACGCTGAAGTGATTTGGTTTAACGGTGAACTAGAGCAGCGAGTTTCTTTATCCAGTTATCTGCTTCAAGCCAACGATCCGAACCAAGGACATGAGAGATTGCTCCTCAGCATCGTCCTACCGTTCACGCAATTAAGGGAAGAGAGCTCAGCGTGTATGGATGAAGAGGAAAATGCCATTTCGACAATCAAGCGTTTTGGCGCTTACCATAAAGTAGGACGTCGTGAAGCATTTACTCCTTCTATTGTAACAGCAGCAATATTGGGTGCAATTTCGCCTGCTGGCGTGCTCACGGAACTTGTGATCGCGCTTGGAGGAGGACAAACGGTTCCGCAAAGACTAGAACGATTAGAAGAAGAAATCATAGGAGCGGCCGTGGATCATCAGCTTCTTCAGCAAGCCTATGATCGTATTTTGCAAGAGTACGAACCAAGGGAAGATTTGTTCGCAACCGCTTCGTATCGGAAGATTACAGCAGCTAACGTAATTACAGCGGAGCTTTGGAAGGCAACCAGAGATTAAGGAGTGACAGGAAGGAGTGAGCGTATGCTCTTAAACCGCACAAGCAGTGGAGGAAGATGGCGAATTCGTCCTGATGGTCCAGGTAAAGTAACGGGCAGTCTTGCTTATTTAACCGATATGACAAGGGAGCATATGCTTTTTGGCCTTGTACTACGAAGTGAATATCCTCATGCGCGTATTCTGTCCATTCATACCGATAAAGCCAAGCAATTGTCAGGCGTTCACGCCGTTCTTACCTATGAAGATGTCCCCGGATTAAATGCTTTTGGCATTGCACACCCTGACCAGCCCGTTTTATGTGAGGAGCGGGTGAGATATGTGGGAGATGCAATAGCGACAGTAGCTGCTGAATCCCTTGCCATTGCACAAAGAGCTATTGAACTTATTGAAGTTGAATATGAAGTTTTGCAAGTTGTGGATGATCCTGAGC
>NZ_JBFRDK010000356.1:0-1881 GCF_052113545.1 Paenibacillus sp. TAF43_2 | reverse complement strand
ATTATAAAAGATCGTAAATCAAATGAAGCTATAGCAGCAACCAAAATTGACTCTGGTACGGATGTCAACTTTGGTGCTTTAACGCGCATTCTGTTTGACCACTTAAAAAGTAAAAACGTAGATCTCAAATATAAACATAGTGTTGATAATATTAAACGTGCTAGCGATGGCTCGTGGGAATTGAAAGTACGTAATGGCAGCGGCAACGTCGAACGGCATACTGCAAAATTTGTCTTTATCGGAGGCGGAGGCGGAAGCTTGCATTTATTGCAAAAATCCGGTATTCCTGAAGGTAAACATATTGGCGGATTCCCAGTAAGCGGAATATTTATGGTTTGTAATAATCCGAATGTTGTGGCACAACATCATGCAAAAGTTTACGGCAAAGCCAAAGTTGGAGCTCCTCCAATGTCGGTTCCACACTTGGATACAAGATTTATCGACAATAAAAAATCTTTGCTGTTTGGTCCATTTGCCGGATTCTCACCTAAGTTTTTGAAAACCGGTTCAATGTTTGATTTGGTCACTTCCGTAAAACCGGATAATCTCATCACAATGTTATCCGCAGGTGCAAAAAATATGTCATTAACAAAATACCTGATTGAACAAGTTATGCTATCCAAAGAAAAGCGCATGGATGAGTTGCGCGAGTTTATCCCTAACGCCAAAACGGAAGACTGGGATTTAGTAGCAGCTGGTCAGCGTGTGCAAGTTATCAAAGATACTGAAGCTGGCGGCAGAGGGACACTTCAATTTGGTACGGAAGTTATAACGGCTGCTGATGGTTCGATTGCAGCATTGCTAGGCGCTTCGCCAGGTGCTTCTACTGCTGTTCACGTTATGCTTGAAGTATTTAAAAAATGTTTCCCTCAACACATCAAAGAGTGGGAACCAAAAATTAAAGAAATGATTCCTTCTTATGGCGTTTCATTAATGGAAAATCCAGAGCTTCTGCACGAAATTCATACTTCTACAGCTGACTCACTAGGCCTGAGTGAAAAAGAGCTGGCTTTCAGTTAGTTTTTCTGATGTAAAAACAAATGGATGTAGTGAAATATTACGTAATTGAAAACATGGCGTGAATTATTTAATATCATTAAAATAAATATTGAACCTTTGATCTAATTATAGATTGAAGGTTCTTTTTTTATTGAATTTACAAGTGCTGCAGTTAATATTGCTTGCATGTTACCGTTTTTGGTGAGAGGACATACTAATAAAAACCTTTTTGCTCCCTTTTAAAGCAATTGTCCTAATTTTTTTTACAGCGTGAAAAATAACGGGCTGCTCGATTGTATTACTAGTGAAAGGGGGACATCAAGTGAACGATTCATATGAGCTCAATGAATCCGTCCGCAAAGCCGTGGTCAACTATTCCGACAGCCTGGTCAAGATAGCTTTCGCTTATCTCAAAAATATTGCTGACGCGGAGGAAGTAGCGCAAGAAGCATTTCTAGCCTATCTCCAAAAATCCCCCGTCTTTGATAGTGATGAACATGAGAAAGCCTGGTTAATCCGTACAACGATCAATAAATGTAAAAACTTGCTCAAGACGGGGTGGTTTAAGAGTCGAAACCCCATACCGGACAATCTGTCTAACCTGCCGAAGGATGAATACATGGTCATGCAGGCTGTATTATCATTGGATAAAAAATATCGGGTCCCGATCCATTTGCATTATTACGAAGGTTATTCCTTGGAAGAAATAGCGGATATACTTCATGCCAAACCTGCGACGGTAGGTACTTGGCTCGCTCGAGGGCGTAAACAGCTTAAAGAAGTGATAGGCGGTGATTTGTGAGAATGAAAAAATCAAGTTATAAATCGGCCATGTCCAAAGTGAAAATAAGCGAAGACTTTCAAGAACGTACACTTGAACGC
>NZ_JBFRDK010000355.1:0-1894 GCF_052113545.1 Paenibacillus sp. TAF43_2 | reverse complement strand
TTTCTACACTTTTCCACAAAATATCACAAGCAGGCTAAACAAAGTCTAAACAATTCGATCAATGAACGTGTAAATACAAAAAAGAGGTACCCCATTGTCAACTTTAATGACGTTGAGATACACTCTTCTCGTTCAAATAATCTACCACTCAATGCATATTAAGCTTATCAGCAAAACCTAGCAATCTTGTGACCTCTTCCTGCGGCTTCATTCCAAATTCAGTTAGCAGCATCACTCTAAGCACCTCATACTGCTTCATTGCTGAGACGCGGTTATTCGCGAGCACTAGTACGTGAATGAGCCTTTCATGTATGTACTCATTCAGCGAATCATGTACAAGCGCCTTCCGCAGCAGTTCCGCAGCCGCATCATAATGCCCTAGCTTCACCTCACGTTCGTGGAGGTGAAGTAACATTGTTATATATTCTCTTTCCATACGAATACGTGTTGAATCTGCCCATACGTACGAAGTACCCGCCAAATATCCCTCTCCGTATAATTGAACAAGCTCAGCAGCATAGTCCTGCAACAGGATGTCATCGAGTTGCGTCCCGTTGGCCAGCATACGATCCCATTTATCAAGATCACAGTCCAATTGATTCAACTCAATACGGTACCCGCCTTCCACATGTTGAACGATGCCGTCAAGCCCTATTTGGTTTAATGCTTTTCGCAAATAGTGAGTTGTTGTATTAAACTGCGCTCCTGCCCGTTCAACATTAACCTCTCCCCACAAATAATCGAGAATACGGTCTCTGCTTACTGCCTCGCCGCGATGGTGAACGAGAAATGCCATCATCTCCTCGGTTTTTGATGTCCGCCATTTAATCGCAGTTCCGTACTCAGTCTCTATCCGCAACAGCCCAAAACATCTAATTTTAATTCGTGGCGGAGATTGATAGACATTAAACGCTTGTAATAATTGATTTGTATAATCGGATACATCCGTCAAGTCCATGCCTTTGTCTCCATACGACTTCACATACATAGACAACAGTTCTGCCAGCGCTGGTCCTTCGTCCACAAAGCTGCGAATGAAACCTTGAGGTTCGGCAAGACGTAGAGCGTTATCCAGTTTCGCAAGTGCTTGTTCAATCTGATTGTTGCGATACAGCGTCATGCTTTGTAGAATAAGAACACGAATGCGATCTCGCAGACGGTTCTCCTTCGTCAATAGATCATACAGCCGTTCTGCAAGAGATAGCGCCGAATCAAGTTGTCCGCATGCTGAAAGCACGCGAACGAGCGCCAATTGTTCAGAAGCTTTGTCCAGCGTTACTTCATCCGAATACGATTGTCCGCACCGCGACCACCACAGTCGAGCCGACTCCACGTCACCTTGTCGCACCGCCAAGCTCGCTTGTTCTGCTTCAATTTTTCGTATAAAAATATCGTAATCAGGTGAATCGATCTTCCATTTAATTTGCTCCAGCATCTCCATCGCTTCTCGCGAGTTTCCCTTGGCTTGTTGAATTATCGAAGCAGCCACAAAGATCTGAAGCCGATTGCGAGGAACCGGCGCGAATCCGTCTGTATGTATTACGCGGTTGATCCATTCCTCCGCTTCCTCTAACCGATTCCACTCGTACAATACTTTAGCATAGGAAGCATACATTGGTGTCGCATACGGATGGTTACCACGATTACTCCAATGTGTTAACATCTTGGAAAAGAATCGTACTGCATCATAGTAATCGTTAATGAAGCAAAGATGATCKTCAAACTCATCAACTGCACTATGATTATTGTTGCCGGCCCGAATAAAGAAGCTTTGATCAGGTGCGTACCGATCGCCAAGGATAAAATAGTCAGCCACGACTGAAAGGTTTCTTTCCGCATAAGCAGCAGCACCGCATACATTATAGATATCTCCCATTAACGCACGCCATACATC
>NZ_JBFRDK010000354.1:0-1895 GCF_052113545.1 Paenibacillus sp. TAF43_2 | reverse complement strand
GTCCATGGCCTACATGCGTCCAGTGGAAACCCCATTGCCAGCGGTCTCATTAAATTCGAATGAACAACTTGTTAAAGATGCGCCTGTTGTTGAACATATTATAGAAGAGACAGTGCGGATGAACACTATCCAGGACAGATATAAAGAGCTGTTTACACTTTATGAGCAAGGGAAATCTATTGAAGCGATATCCAAAAAGCTTGGTATGAACAAAGGTGAGGTACAGCTTATTATACAACTCGCTAAGCAGGAGGATTCTGTCCATGCTTAAAAGTCGAGTATTTCTTATGGGATTAGGTGCAGGTATCATCATTGGCGCTTTGTTGTTCCAACTGATGCTCTCTGGCGAGCAAAGCAGGCAAAGGCTAAGTGACTTAGGAAAAGAGTCAGATGAGAAGCTTTACACTCAACTAGAAGTTGATGCTTTGTTAAAGGCAAATCAAGACTCGCTTCAGCTTAATAAGGACAACACAGGGGGACAGGAGATTAAGCCTTCTGCTGATTTTGACAAAGCTAAGGAGCAGACAAGCGAGGCGAAGACTGATAAAGCTGCGCCTACGGCTACGACAGTCCCTGTTCAGGAACAGTCTGAGATCAAGCATGTTATAAGAATTAAAGCAGGCTCTAGTCTGACGAATACAGCAGAGCTGCTTGCTTCTAATAATATTATTAAAGATAAAACCGCTTTTGTATCAAAAATGAAAAAGTCAAAGAAGCTGGTTCGCGCCGGTTATTTTTTGTTTCATGAGGAGATAACGGTTGAAGAAGCCATTCGGACCGTAACCGGCGAGCCTTTAACATCCTCAGAAGTAAATCTTCTAACTGCCAACAAAAAATAGCTATCCTATCTTTTCTGAAACGATTGTTGCATGCGATGTGTATTTATGGTATATTAATTCACGGTGTTAAAAACGCACGCAGGTCAATTTTGTCAAACGGTGCTTCCGCCCGGCGGAAGTTTTGGCGAAAGATGCGACTAGCGGAGGAGCACTAAAAAAACCATTATAGGAGGTGTTGGAGAAATGGCGGTTATTTCCATGAAACAGCTACTAGAAGCTGGGGTACACTTCGGTCATCAGACTCGTCGTTGGAACCCGAAGATGGATCGTTATATCTTCACAGAAAGAAACGGGATTTACATTATTGATTTGCAAAAAACGGTGAAAAAAGTTGACGAAGCGTACAACTTTGTTAAATCGATCGCTGCAGACGGCGGCACTATGCTGTTCGTAGGTACGAAAAAACAAGCTCAAGATTCCGTTAAAGAAGAAGCAGAGCGTTGCGGCAACTTCTACATCAACCAACGTTGGTTGGGCGGTACTTTGACTAACTTCCAAACGATTCAAAAACGTATTGATCGTTTGAAACAACTTGAAAAATGGGCTGAGGACGGCACTTTCGAGGTTCTACCTAAGAAAGAAGTTATCATCCTTAACAAAGAAAAAGACCGTTTGGAAAAATTCCTTGGCGGTATTAAAGGAATGAAAGGTTTGCCAAGCGCGTTGTTCATTATCGACCCACGCAAAGAGCGTATTGCTGTTGCAGAAGCTCGCAAACTTGGTATCCCAATCGTTGGTATCGTTGATACGAACTGTGATCCAGACGAAATTGACTACGTAATCCCAGGTAACGATGATGCAATTCGTGCCGTTAAGTTGTTGACTTCGAAAATGGCTGATGCAATCGTTGAAGCTAACCAAGGCGAACAAACAACGGCTTAATTTAAAGGCTTTAATTAGTCAACAAAGGGTGGTCAGATGGTGATAAACCTCTCACTGCCCTTTTTTTGAATGTAAATCACTAAAAAAACAATTAATGATTCTCGAAGCTACATAGACTTCGTGAAACCTATAGGAGGGCTTACAATGGCAGTTAGTGCTAGCGCGGTAAAAGAG
>NZ_JBFRDK010000353.1:0-1960 GCF_052113545.1 Paenibacillus sp. TAF43_2 | reverse complement strand
TCATTCGTCTTACCGACAGCGAATATCCTTCCTCGCTATTTCCCTTGCTTGCTGCTTGTAGCGCATAATAACTCAGACTGACCATATCCAGCATCAGCGATGATCGTCGTATGATTGTAATGTGCGCGATCCGATAGTCGAGAGTAAATAAGTGTAAAAGTGCACCTGTTTTTAACAAACAAGATTGGAATGTTGCAAATAGGTGTACTAATATCTCTAATTGATTAGATTTGAAGAAAATTTTGAGACAGCCCCTTTGTTCACTTTTACATAGAAATGACGTATTTAAGGTGTTGTAGCATCATCGTTTGTTATGGCATCATCCGTCGTATCAGGGGTGTTATTGGCGTCGTCTTCAATCACGTTGCTATTGCCATTGTTATTAGCATCCTTATCATTATTGCAAGCGGAAGCGGTGAAAATAACAACGATACTCATCATCGTTATCAAAAGCAATTTATTAAGTTTTTTTGTAGGTTTATTCATGCTTAGTGCTCCCTTCAGCTTCGTTGTATGATTATTCTTAAACAATACTTACCCCCGCAGGAAATAATTGAATCAACAAAAAAAGACCGGAATCGGTCTCTTTTCTTTGAATTCGCCTATGAAAACGATATAGAGTCAATAAAAAGATCCTTTGCGCATCTCCGTAAAATGAAATAATCCAGATCGATGATTCGATTCTCTTACCTTGTTGATCATTTCGCACAAGCTTACCATCGTATCCGTATCTCTTGTTGATGAAGCGATCTGATACAGCGTGTTAAAGCTTCCTAAAGCATTCTCTTTATTAACTGCCCCGCTCTTCAAATTACTTAACACTCGTTCGCTCTCACTGTTAATGAACCAAACTATCCGCTTTCTGAAATTCGAATTAGTCATGAGCAACCCTCCGCTGTCAATAAAATAGCACCTGTTTAGTATAGCTTCATGAATAATAAAACGTTGTCGAAGTAAGAAGTCGAAAAAAAATATTTCACAACAAAAATCCCGCTCCTTCACGGTTAGTGAGAAGAGCAGGAATATTGTCATGCAACTATAAGCATATATTCGTTCTAAATGATGTATGGATTCGCTACCATTTGTTCAGCTTTTGCAACAGCATCTTCTAACATCATTCCTACAAAATTTTGCGCATGAAAGAATCTACCGCTTTTCTTATCATCTACAAAGGCACCAACTGCAATACCAGGAATAACCGTGTCTACTGAGCTAGGTGCATGAGGACCTCCCAGGTCCGTTCTGCACCAGCCTGGATCTGTTATATTAATCATGACGTTGGTTCCTTCCAGTCTCGAAGCCAAATCTTTCGTGAATTTATCAAGAGCAGCTTTACTTGCAGCATAACCTGCCTGCTCCGGCTCATTTTTAATACCGCTTGTCGTATTAATGACACGTCCGAATCCGCGTTCAATCATCTTAGGAATTAAGCGGTGACAGATTGTTGCTATTGAAATGAAGTTAATACGGAAGCTCATCTCAAAATCTTCAATCGGTGTTTCCCAGTAATTGGTACGGTAGGCGATTTGAACTGCAGCATTGTTGAAAACGATATCTACAGCCGTATCCTTAGCTTCGATTTCATTAAGCATAGCAACTACTTCTTCATGATTAGCCAGCTCCGCTTGGACGCAATACGCTTCTACACCAAGTGCCTTAACCTCTTGTTCCACCACTTTTGTATGTTCAATATTTCGACTATGCAAAATCAAATTACAGCCTTGTTTCGCCATAAAAATTGCCGTCTGGTAACCTACACCTCTGCTCGCACCTGTAATTAGCGCCCATTTCCCATTTACGTTAACCATGAATAACTCTCCTTCAAACTAAAATAATTATATAAATTTATAACTGACAAAAGCGAGCTCGCGGCTATCCGGCGACCAAGAGTTCACATTGATTGTGCCCAAAAGCGAGCTCGCGGCTATCCGGCGACCAAGAGTTCACATTGATTGTGCCC
>NZ_JBFRDK010000352.1:0-2041 GCF_052113545.1 Paenibacillus sp. TAF43_2 | reverse complement strand
TCTATAGATTGTAACTTGTATCAACTAATTAACTGTATGAGTAATTCCAGCAGTTCCTGACCATAAATAAATAGATCCTCCGCCCATGGTTGCATAAGACCAGTATTGGATATACCCTTGGCCTGAGACGTAGAAATTTTTCGTTTCTTTAAGTAAATTATATTGAAATTCAGCACTTATTCCACTAGTTGTATTTCCAATTACACTATCAACATCTCCATATTTTATTGATGATGGTAACTCGCCTTTAGGTCCGCCGACACTATGAAACAATATCGTTTTTTCGTATGCACTTTGATCTGTAACATCTGTACCAGTAGTTGTTATATTGTTAGTATACATATTCAAAAGTGAAGAAATTGTATTTGTATAAATGTTTTTCCAATTTAATATATCATAAATGACTACAGGTAGTGTATAAGAAGATAATTTTTTTACTGGACTTGAACCTGTTATCATTAATGGATTATTAGAAGCCCTCGAATCCACTGCTACAAAAACAATTTTAGCTTTACTTATTGCGAAAGACAAACCTGGCAATGCTGCTTCAAGTACTGCACTTCGTCCCCACAGCCTTACTCTTTCTCTACCTACTTGAGAAACAGGATCATATACCGCTGAAACACTTGCAACAGCTGTCTCAACGTCTTTATCATAAACTTCAAGGTATTTGCTATATGATCTCCCTTTATCATAATACTTCGTTTCTGCAGCAAATGCAGAAGAGGCCATTATGCCCATAATAACGGAAGAAATTGTAATAATGGAGATTGTTTTTTTTAGAAATCTCATTGTTTATTCGCCTCCATTTCAGCTATCATAATTGAATCAATTTCCTTTTCATTAAAGGTTTTTCCAAATGAAAGAATTGATACTCCTTCTTCCAAGGTTCCAACTACGGCATTACAAAGAAAATTGTTTGTTCCAGGCATAAATTGGACACTTAGTGTAAGGAATTTTTCTTCTCCTTCCTTTGTCTTAATTTTACCATCAATAGGTCCATAGATTAATGTTTGACCATCTTCTAAGGTTGTTTTCTTAAGCTGTGAATTCTCGAAATCAAAATCATATTTACCAGTTGAAAGATTTATAGATCCTTTACCTGTAACAAATAGGACATTTCCATCCTCATCGACATTTGTTTCCTTTATTTTTAAATCAATCTCGCTTTTTGTATCTTTGTCTTTATAAGTGCTAATTCCAAAGTTTTCAATATATGTTTCAATCTTGCCAATTTCTTTAAACTCATTGGGGATGTCTTTATTTTTTCCACTGATAACAAAATCGTATTCTTGAGAGTTTTCAGTTGATGCACCTACAATAAGTATGGTAGAAATAGAGAATATTGTAATAAGAGAAAGTAAAGCAATCAGTTTCTTCATCGACATAATCTCACTCCTCGTTTTTTATTGCTTTTCTAAATTTATTTAATGTAGTTTTTACATTAATTAACCTCCTACAGAAATAGTACATATATATTATGTATATTACAATAATTTACTAATAAATGAATCGAATTACATATTTCTAATGAGTACAAAACTATACATTAGTTCGATATAATTAGTTACTTTATCTCTATACATCTCTGATCCCTCAAAATTAATGTCGAATTGTGGCTAGTATATTTATTGTTCTGATCACGACAACCGCAGTTCAACTTGGATTGTCAACTTAAAACTGAACAACTTTTATAAGGGCATACTCCTGGCTTCAACAGGAGTTAGATAATCTATTGTTCCGTGAATCCTATGGTAATTAAACCAATGGACGTAATCATGGAGTTCGACATCAAGCTGCTCATCCGTAAGGAAATGCACTTGGTTAGCGAATTCCGTCTTGAAGATTTTAAATGTTGCTTCTGCAACGGCATTATCGTAGGGACAGCCTTTTCGGCTAAGGGATCGTGTAACGCCAAACGTTGTCAACGCTTCAGAAATGAGCTTATTATCAAACTCTCTGCCTCGATCCGTATGAAACATTTTAATACGATCTAATCTCTGTGAGATGCYCGCTATGGCTTTGTAAACAAGCTCTTTTG
>NZ_JBFRDK010000351.1:0-2050 GCF_052113545.1 Paenibacillus sp. TAF43_2 | reverse complement strand
CTCTTGTGCTTGATTACGGAATTGCCGCCACTTTTTCGTTTGTAGGCTTGATGTTGTCTAATCGTGATACCATAAAGCCAAGGCTGAAAAGGTCTCTTACCGTCAAAATTCCGAAGGCTCCTGTACAATTCGACGTAAACGTCCTGAACAAGATCATCAACATCATTTTTGTTATCGGTTAGAAAAAATAGGGTACGGTAAACCCTATCAATGGTCGCGTTATAAATATCTGAAAACGCTTCTAGATTGCCTCCTAATACTTGCTCAATACGATGATTGATTTCTGCTGTCAAAAAGAACTCACCTCACATTGTGTAATATATGATATTGGTCGCTAAACTCCGTTTCGTTCGGTAAGTTTATATTTTTTTATTCCTGTATGTATAAAAAAGGACGCCGCTTGGCCAATGTCATTAAGTTAATCTCCGAGACAAGATCGTAAATAGAAAGTGAATCTGAAACGGCATGGGAAAAGCCCTGTGCCGTTTATTTTTTTGATGCAAGACTGATAAATAGGAACAGCAAACAAACGGATGGACGATCCGCTTAAAAAAATGTTCATATGAATCGAATTATGCTACTCTGTAGACGAAGCTGACAGCTGATTTATATCGGATTTTGCGCGTATTCTTTTGTCCCGGGCGAATGGGTCGAATCGGCAAAATGTTTTTTCGAATCAGCGCTTCAACATCGAGCGGGGGTTCATCGCCTCGAGAGCGCAAGAATTGTCTGCAAACGAGAACGGCAACCGTGAAATTGACTTGATATTGGTGCCGTTTATCCATTTGCGAAATGACGACGTGCGAGGTCATCATTTCAGCGAAGTTGTATAGAATCATTCTGGCATAAATCTCTTGGGCGATGAACGCTTGCTTCTTTGCGTGAAAACTTGTCAGACCAACCGTGTATTTTAATGCCCTAAACGAGGTTTCAATGCCCCATCGCATGTGATAAAGGGATCTGAGTTCATCGGGAGGGAAGTCTGCGGCAGAAAGATTCGTAATGACGGTTTCATAAGCGCCGTCAGGTAGGATGAAACGAACAACCCGAAAAGATAGCGGGTAAATCATGTYCTCATGCATATCMAAAAAATCAAATGTAGAATTGGTCGGAAGGAATTTGTAACCAGGATAAGCCTGGAACGCTTTGGTTTGTTTTCTGGTAAGTGTCAGATGAATGTCCCGATCAAACTCTCCGCTAGCGGGCAAACGTAAGCTAGACAGAATACCACTGGAATTCAAATCCTTTACCCGAATGACATAGTGCCACCCTTTACGTTCAATATGCGCAAAATTGTTGTAGCTTTCATAGCCTCTGTCCGCAATCACAATGGTTTTGCTCTTGATGGGCGAACGATCAACCATGGTTGCCAGCGCCCTTCCCTCGTTAATTAGCCTTTTTGGCTGGACAAGAGCATCCACGTAAAGTCTGTTACATAGATCGTACGCTGCGTTYAAATGCAGGAGGTTATAGCCTTTCGTGTTGGGTTGACTTTGAAAGAAGCTATTCTTGTCAGTTGGATCCGTTGTGATATGTAAATCCGAACCGTCAATAGCAAGTAGTCGATACCCATGGTAATCCCTRATATCCTTGTACGTTTGAGTGAATTTGTGAAATAAGTATTCTACAGCAGATGGCAAAATTTTATTACGTTGTTGGACAAAAGCGGAAGTCGTTGCCGTGTTTACGTCRTAACCTTGCGATTCCAAGAGCTCCTTGTATATACTGTTTCCGCCCATAGAGATCAGAAATTGCATCATCGTTTCGAAGGATAGCTTTTTCTTCCGGGTAAAATCTTTTTCAGGATTTTTGACATAAGGCGCTGGTGCTGCTGACATCTCTCGAATGAGGGTTGTCARCGTTTCTTTTAATGAACTCGCGTAAGCATGCATGGTCGAAACCTCCTCGTTTTTTCAAGGGGCTTCGCCACACACTTACAATCGCCTGTCAAGTTCTTTTTCCTCATTTGGGCAAAAAAAGAGCAGGCTATCTTTTTGATAACCTGCTCTTTTGCATTCTATTGAACTTACACCTTAACTTAATGACATTG
>NZ_JBFRDK010000350.1:0-2065 GCF_052113545.1 Paenibacillus sp. TAF43_2 | reverse complement strand
GTACGGTTTTGGAAGCCTACCATCTTTGCGGTGCTTGTTGAATACCAGTCGCTCATCGGAACGCGGCTCTCTGTTTTATCATACGCATGCCAGAGGCGGTCTACAATGGAATTGAAATCTTCCTTATTGTCGCAGAGCGTTGCACTCCAAACGATCCAATCCGATTTGGTGTAGGTATCACGATTATCAAGCATAAGGCCAAACTCACCTGAATGTTTCTCCAAGTAGGCTTTAGTCTCAGCTTTAAATGTATCTTTAGGGAACAATTCGAGACCGAATAATTGATCCCATACCGCATTGTATTTCATGCTGAAGGAATCAGGACGATCAAATGCTAAACGATAGGTTCCGTCTTCATTAGCAGCCATGACGAGCCAGTTATCTATCATTCCTTTTGCAACATTCATTAATTCCTCTGACTTTTTCTCGTCTCCAGCCATACGGTTTAGAATCGCAAAGCTTGCGATACCCATAATAGCCTTAATCGATAAGTTACAGTTATGCGCGAGATGCCCTGCAAAATCATCCGTACACAGCTGGTTGTCAGGATCTACACCATTGTTGATCAAATAATTGCACCATTTCTCAAGATGTTCCCAGTTCTCTTTGGCAAACGATACATCGTTCTCCGTGACCGCAACAGCAGCTGTGCAAATCAGCATATTTCCACATTCTTCAACGGGCATTTGCCAAGTAGGGCATGTGCCGTGACTATAGACTTGGCCGTTAACGAGTGGATAGGTTCCCGCATCGTGTGGTGCAAAGTCATAATACCAAATATCAGTAGCAGCGTATTTAAAAATAGGGCGCAGCATCCCTTTAACGAGCTCTGGGTTGTAAATTAAAAATTGCGGTATGGATGGATACGTAACGTCTACCGTAGCTGCACAGCCATTGCTGAAATTTTCTTTGGATATAAAGAGAACGTTTCCATCCGTATCCGCACAAACCTTATGACCTGCAATAGCTTGTCTGTAGGCTAATGATACTAGTTCCGCGTACTTCTCGTTGCCTGATTCTGCAGCTTCTGCAAATAGAGTGGATGAGAATTGTTCACACTTTTCAAATAGGCTGTCGTACTCAGATAGTGCCTGCTTCAAGGCATCTTCGATGGTTTCACCGTCTTTTTTCCAATAAGCATTAAGCGGCTCATTAAAATATTCAATCGCTTTGATGTCATCATATGCAACAGCAAAAAGCGCATTTGCGTTTTCGCCTGTATTTACAGGGATAGACAGCTCAATGTTATGGCTTACTGTACCGTATTCATGCGTATTGGCTACATCGATGACTGAAGCCTTTTCATGATTAGAAGCGAGGTATAAATAACCCCAGTTAATTCTAAGATCATCACCCGCTTTATTTAAAACATTTTGAAATTTGCTTCCAATCTTGCCGCATGTAAAACCTGGCTCGCTAATATCTTTGTAATCGACTGGGAATTCATATTTAAAGTTTTGACATAACTCATCGTCGACATTTAGTTTTATAGTCACATCTTGTGCTTCGCCATTGTTAGATTCGGCTTGTACATGTATATAAGACACGGGTCTAGACATAAGCTTTAAATCATCCATTAAAAGAGGGGTAGTAAACGTAACGAGTAAATTGATTTCATCAGATGTAAAACGATATTTGCTGGATAATGCATTAATATCTACACTTGTTTGTTTCATTTTTATCCCATTATCGTTGCCGCCCATAAAACAATATTCTTTTCCGTTAACCTCAGCGGTACCGACTAATTTATGAGGTTGGCCTGTCCAATGTTTGGTGTCAGCTTCGTTCAGTTCGTTCGCCATCGACCAAACAGAAAAATAAGGATCTACAGTTATAAGTGGGACAGCTGGAGCACGCATAATCATAGTAATTCCTCCTAAGTTAGATGAAAATGAATGAAATGCAAAACGATTGAATAATGTTATCTGTTGCTGTAATATACAATTTATCATACAAATTACGGTCTGATAATAGAAGTTATCACAATAGATGTGAGGAATATCACAATGAAAGAAACGGTTTATAGCTTTTGGCATCTGTTGGATCCTAAGCTTCCTTTGAATAT
>NZ_JBFRDK010000349.1:0-2123 GCF_052113545.1 Paenibacillus sp. TAF43_2 | reverse complement strand
GTCTTCCGCTGCGAAAATATCGGTTCCCTGCGGTGCTGCAAAATCCGTGCCTGTATGCGTGTGTGTTTTACCTGTAATCGGATGAACCCGTGTGCCAAAGCTTGAGCTGACGCGATAGTTATCCCTTATCGGCATACCCAGTTTACCGCCCGTATACGGATTCGATATTTTGTTTTTCTCTGCATTCAGCTTCGATACTTTCGCAGCAAGCGCCATAAGCAGCTCCTCTTGCTCCTTGCTGATGCCCTCGAGCTCCTCTAGCGTGGAGTCGATTTGTACAAGCTTATTATCCAGTTGTTTGATATTTGTATTGTAGCTCGCTATCATAACTTCTTTCTCTTGCTCTTTCTTCACTAGATGAGCTTCGTACTGCTCCAGCTTCTCATAAATCTTTTTCACTTCAGCAAATTGCTTCTCTACTTCTATTTTCTTCTGAGCAACAAGCTCCTTCTCTTCTCTTTGCTCCGCCAAAATATCCCGATCCTGCGACAGAATCGATTGAAGAGCATCGAATCGATCAATAAAATCTGTAAAGCTAGTCGCACTTAAGAGTACGTCCATATAAGATACAAAACCGTTCGTATACATAAGACGCATACGAGATTGCAGCAGCTCATCGCGTGTCACTACACGCTCTTCAGCCTGCTCCAGCTCAAGGCCGGTCTGCAGCAATTCCTCTTCCTTCGCATCGCTTTGTGCTTGCATCTTTGTTTTGTTGATGACGACATTATCGATCTCTGCCATCAAATTAGCGATAGAAGCTTCCGCTTCTGTTTTTTTCCCAAGGATAGTTACCTTCTCATTCTCTGCTGTCTTAGCCTGATTATGAGCATTAGCGGCCTGGCGCTCTGCTTTAGCTGCGCGTTGCTCCGCTTCCTTCATTTCCGCCTTAGCGGCAGCTATTTGTTTCTTTATTTCGCTAAGAGAAGCTGCTTCTCCTCCTGTTGGTTGCATAACAAATACCGCAAGCATCATCGTAACTGTGAATAACAGCCATTTCCTCTTCTTCACTTTCGCATCCTCCTACACTTTCAAATACTTGCGTATCGAGATCGTGCTGCCCCAAATGCCGATTAATGTTCCGAGTACGATGAGCAGCGTGGCAGTCAGCATTCCTGACTCCTCTACCGTGACGAGCTTAATCATCATTAGCGATAATTCCATTTGCGTAAATTTCACAAGCTGCGAGTAACCTGCAAGCACAGCTACCGTTGTAATAACCGAGCTAATAATTCCAATCAGTGCACCTTCAATGAAAAACGGCCAGCGAATAAATGAATTCGTCGCGCCAACCAGCTTCATAATGCCAATTTCTCTGCGTCTTGCAATAATGGTCATTTTGATCGTGTTCGAGATCAGGAACATTGCTGTTACGGATAGACCTACAACAACGACGATACCTATGTAACGCAAAGCATTTGTAATTTTGAAAAGAGTCTCGACTGTGCCTTGTCCATATTTGATTTTGGCAATCGGTATAAGCTCATCTGCTTTATTGATCGCATCGATCTGTTTTGCTGCATCCTCGATCGATTGCGGCTCATAAACCTCTACCGTAAACGAATCCGGCAGCGGATTTTTTTCCTTTTCATAACCATCCAGCAAATCCTTGTTCTCATCACCAAGGTTTTTACGAAGCAGCTCTAGTCCCTCTGCTTTAGACACAAATGTTACTTGCTTTACCTCTGTTAAATTGCCGATTTTGTTCTGAAGCTCTGTTATCTTCGCTTTGTCTACATTTAGCTGTAGGAACACACGAATTTGCACTTGACTCTCGATCTGTGCCGCCATGGAATTGACGTTGAGTGCGAGCAATAAAAACACGCCAAGAATGAACAAGGATATAAATATCGAGCTTACTGAAGCAAACGACATCCAGCCATTTCTAATGATGTTTTTGGCGCCTTCTCGCAGATGACGGAGTATAGTTCTAAGCTTCATAGCCGTACTCCCCTCTAGCCTCGTCACGTACGATATTGCCGTTCTCGATTGCAATGACGCGCTTGCGTATGGAGTTAACGATATCTTTATTGTGGGTAGCCATTACGATGGTTGCACCGCGGAAGTTGATTTCCTCAAGCAAGTTCATGATGCCAAGCGACGTTTCCGGGTCCAAGTTGCCT
>NZ_JBFRDK010000348.1:0-2139 GCF_052113545.1 Paenibacillus sp. TAF43_2 | reverse complement strand
ACGGACTGCCTAGTGTACTTATCCAGTTTTGTTGTGTCGGCTCACCCGTAATCCAGCTTTGAGTGAAAATTCCACTTACTCTATCCCCAATTTTGAATTTGTTTGAGTTTTCTCCGAGGGACACAACTTCACCTACACCATCAGATACTGGAATTAATGGCGTATTTAAATTGGGGTTATAAAACCCATCGATAACGCCCAAATCTCTAGCGTTTAAAGAAACCGCGTGCATTTTGATAAGAACTTCATTTGAACGGGGCACTGGTATTGGGCGGTCGGATGCCTTCAATCGATCAATTCCGAATTCACCGTTAATTTCGTATACTTTCATAATATTCTCTCCTTTATGGATAATATAGACATACAATAATATACAAACTAAAATAAAGTAAGAAGGCACTTTAAGGTTTCCAATGAACCAAAAAGTGCATAAGGAGGGCCTTAAATGAAAACATCATCTCCAGCTAAAAGCGTTCAACCCGACATTTCGATATCTGAATGCTCTTACAGTAAAGTACTTGAAATCATTGCAAACAAATGGTCAGCACTGGTCATTTATGCATTGGAAGACGGTATTATTCGATACGGAGATATTAGCAGACGGATTGATGGAATTTCCAAAAAAATGCTAACGCAAACCTTACGGCAATTGGAACGTGATGGTTTGGTTCAGCGAGATATGACTCCGTCTGTTCCACCAATCGTTGAGTATTCGCTTACCAAGTTGGGAGAGTCTTTGCTCGAGCCACTGAGTGCCTTGAAGCAGTGGACAAGAACAAATTATTCTCTTGTTGAATTGGCTAGATCATCATTTGATCAAGCTACCGAAAAGGAATAATACAAAACAAAAAAACACCAACTGAGTGTTAGTGTCCTTAGGAATGATTTTCATCCGTTGCTTTGGAGTTCAGAGCACCAGTTGTCACGTCACCAAAAAGAATATCAGGCTGATTAAAAAGAGCCCTGCAAATAGCTGCTCTTTGTAGTTGGCCATCTGAAACCTGCGTAATCTCACGATCAGCTAACGCTCCTATTCCTGTTCTCTTCAATAACTCAGCTTATAAATGATTAAACTTAAACCAGCTTAATATCCAAGCGATTATAAGAAAACTTACGATCAACATATGTTGCCCAGCTCTAGAAAAATAGTTTATTGTATTGTTAGTTGTAGCATAAAAGCTTACAATCTGCAATCTTCACAGAATGGAATAAGAAAGGAATAAAATAATGTCTCATATGGCTCCTCAAAATGAGGAATTAAAAATACTGTGTCCAGTAGATTGCGGAAACGCGCCTAGAAAATCTATTCTTAAATCATTTAATATTGCTTTTGCTCAAAAGGATATGCCTTTTATAGCGGATCAAATTACAGATGATGTGCAATGGAATATTGTCGGTTCATATCCCGCTATACACGGAAAAAATGAATTTCTCGAAGCATTGACTCAAATGAATATAAGTAAGACCATCGAATTACAAATAACAAACATCGTAACACATGGAAACACGGCAGCAACGAATGGAGTTATAAAACTTGAGAACGACAAAAGTTATGCTTTTTGTAATATTTATGTGTTTAGCAGCGCCTCCAAACAAGCAAAAATAAAAGAAATAACGTCATATGTAATTGAAGTATCATAAACTCTAAGAGAAACTTTCCAACGGCTTCACAAGTTTTCTCCAGTTCTCAGGTAATCCATTGTCATGATCAGCATAAATGACCTGTACATATTGATTAAGATTAATAACTTGGTCTTTGAACAGCAGCTCATGTATTTCAGAAGCTTTAACAGGAACAGTGTTATTCACTTTTTTCTGGAAATCATCTAATGAAAGAAACATCTCTAAACTTTTCTTGTACTTGCAGTTCTTTGGAAATCTTGGTGAACTCCCCGAATYGTATTTGGACAATTTAACGGCCGAATAATGATCCATCAATAATGGAAATGCTTCGAACTGTAAAATAACAAATGCTTCATCCGGTTCTCTTCGTTTGTAAGTATCCAACATTTTGCGACAATCCTTTAATGTGGGCCAAAAGAATACATGTTGATCAAGATAAGCCCGAAATTGTTCATGTGTACAATTCGAATCCATCATACTCTCAACAATCCTTAGATGCGCATTAATGACAACCGT
>NZ_JBFRDK010000347.1:0-2176 GCF_052113545.1 Paenibacillus sp. TAF43_2 | reverse complement strand
GTAATAAAGTCAGCTAATTTCATGCCCGACCTCTTAATATGTTCCAAAACACGATATTTAATATTTTTATGTTTCCCTATATAAAACGGTACCCAATCATCATTTTCGAAACTATTTTTAGATGTGTTTTTATTAAAATGAAAATCAAATCTTTTCTTAATTATTTTTGGATATGATTCTCCCCGACCTCTGTCTATTTCCTCAAGTTCATTCCATATCTGATTTAATATTCCATAGAAATAACTTTTCTTTACCTCAAATTCAGTTTTACCACTCTCATTCCAAGCATCAGGGTCTTTAAAAACATTGATTTCTTGCTGATATAAATCTTTAAAGCCAACTTCAAAAAAATATATACCTGGCCCATCTGGTAAATCAGAGAACATTCCCTCGATATTTTCAGTACCGACGTTTAAGCAAAAATCAACTTGGTTATTAGTAAATTCTTCTCTAACACTTTCTGAAAGCTTGTTAGTAATATCGGAAAAGGTTCTGTCAAAATCAATTAGTAGTTTATTAATTGTCATATTATTACCACCTTGTAACTTACTTTAATCTTAGAATTAATAGTTATTATTGACCTATTCCCCAAATGATTACTGTATGTGTGGGTCTTGAAAGAAATTTGACTCGGTGGTCTCACAAGAATATCCCATTTCCTACGAAAATTTCTTTATCAAAGCATTAAATTATGTTTCCTAAGTAACGCCAGTCTGTTGGCCTTGTTATTTGTCTCTACCAGATTAATAATTTTAGCACCTCAAAACGGAACGCCTTACTATGTAAGCATGCTCCTTCATTTATCGACCCTTTAGGTCAAAATCAGATATTCATTACAAGAAATTAACTAAGAAAACGAGCCTCTAGTATCGCTTCTAAGGCTCGTTTCGCGTTTAGGGAGACATATTGGACTCCCCATTTTCTTTGGTATTTCCAAAAATGATAATTTTGTAGCAGTCTCCGTAAGGGCGGTTTTTCAACTATCGTGTCCCGTTAGTTCATATTGTTCCATAAAGCAGCCCTAGGTTACCCTGAATATTGCATCTAATTTGATTGCTTAATCGACCGACGCACCTTCATTACTGGCTGCAACAAGTTTAGGTGTCCAAAGTACCTCTACAAACTCTTCCATCATTGGCGCTTGCCACTCTTCAATAGCTTGATTTAGTTCAGTCCAATCAACTCGCCGAAGCTGACTGAGCAACATTTCAACGCCGTGATTTAGTGGTTCAGGGTGGGATAATCCGTAAGATAATCCGATAATTTTAACAAGGTTCTCTGGCAAATCCGATAGTGATTTTTCTTTTATGTACTCGTAAGCTGAAAAAGATTTTGAACTTCCTTTTTCATAATCATCAGGCATCTCTGCTTCAAATGTATGCTGCAATACGTATTTTCTGTTACCTCTGCTTTCAGCTAAAACCTCAAGCTTATGATTAATAGTAATAACAGCTTTTAAAGCAGAAACGGTTCTTCTTTCATTTTTCTTGTTAAACTCTGTAATGTCAAAATCATGCACTACCGTGTAAGGAATATTAAAATTATTAAGGATATTTAGCACAATATACATTGTGGGTTTACCTACGCAGTTAATCAAGGTCGTACTGTTATACTCCTCCGCAGGTAGAGTACCATCGCTCACTAATTTTTCCGCTATCAACTTGAACGAAACAACCTCGGTGTCACCTTCAACCAGAATTGCTTTATCAGCAAAAAAGACCTCATTTACATGAGGATTAAATTTTAATAATGCCTGAAAACGCTCAACCTCATTCTTAGGTAAACCATAGATATCAGAACTAACTTGATTAACTTGTACATCATTATTACTATCCAAATTCAATCTTACAAGCGTTCTATTGGGCTTAGATAAATCAACAAAATTAGGGGAATGTGAACTCGCGACGATTTGAAACAAGTTATCATCCGCGAGTGAATAAAGTGTATCTTTAAATACTTTTGCGACTTGCGGATGCAAGTATAATTCTGGTTCCTCAATAGCAAATATTAATGGTCGATTGTAGGAAGCATGTTCTCTTTCATCGTTAGGATAACGACTTTTGAATTTACGAAATCCCTTGAGAATAGATAAAATGAATGTTCTTTGGACACCATTACCTTGATGCTCTATATCTGTTTCAACCCCGTTGTAATTGAAAAACGGACTAACTGCCGT
>NZ_JBFRDK010000346.1:0-2222 GCF_052113545.1 Paenibacillus sp. TAF43_2 | reverse complement strand
GCGATATCCCATTCAAACGGCAAATCCCAAAATCCCGGTTGATCCCATGGTCCCATTGGGAACATGCCTACTTTGCCGGCTACAAATCGCGAGTACGAATTCATCGCTTTCTCATCCTCCGGCGACGGCGATACATTATGCTTCAGGCGCAGGTCTGCTACCCATTGCATCGCTTTTGCGAATTCCGGTGTATCAATCGTTACTTTGCCTGTTGTATAGTCGATGAAGTCGCCTCCGCTTGCCCATACCGCGCCTTCCAGCGTAAAGTTGGCTCCGCCATAAATGTCGACTTTGCCGTCGCCATTCTCATCCTTCGTCAGCTTCTTCGCTGCATCCAACCAGTTGTCCCATGTCCATTTGCCAACCTCTGCAGGCGGCAATTCGAGCCCAGCTTCAGTAAACATCGTTTTGTTATATGCCATTGCCCACGGACCTACGTCCTTCGGCAATCCGTACAAATCCCCCTGCCCGAGCTGCTTACCGTCAAAACGGTAACGATCAAGCGCTTGTTTCCATACGTTATCGGCTTGGAACAGCTCGGTCGATTCTAGAAACGGCTGCAGGTTTTGAATCGTGCCTGCTTCGGCAAACTTGTAAAACTGCGGGCCCGATACGTAAAATACGTCCGGTGTTTTGCCCGATGCAACCAGCGTAGACAGCTTCTGATTGTATTCAGCAGGCGGCACGCTTGTGTACTCTACCTTTACGTTCGGATATTTCGTTTCGTATGATTTAATCAGCTTGGCGAATATATCTTTCTCCTGCGGACTGCCATGACCCATAAACGAAATCTTCACTTTTTCTTGCGGTGCGTTTGTTGCTGCATCGCCTTTATTCGCCGTATTTCCATTTGCAGCAGAGCTGTTGCCATTTCCACCTGATGAACAAGCCGATAGCAGCATTCCAAAGCATAATAGCATTACAAGTCCAAGCTTTGTGGATAATTTGCTCTTCATTGCGGTTGTCGCCCCCTATGTTGTGTGAATACTTATTGCGCTCTGTAAGCGCTTAATCCAATGGATTCATTATAAATTATATTGTTATATGTTTATATACTGAATATAATATAAAAAATACCATGCGCTAAAAATCAGCACACGGTATTTTTATGTTTTATTAATTACATTTTGCAAAATTTTACGGGTACGACAATACGCTGCGGCTCGTACTTCCCTTGTAGCTGCGCATGAAGCAATTCAACGGTAACCTTGCAAATCTCGTCTTCATTTTGCTGCAAATACGATACATCCTGAAAATCAGGCCGGTCAAAACAAACGAGCTCGAGATCGTCAGGCACTAACTTCTTCAGCCTCTTCGCTGCGTAATAGGTGTAGTTGGTCAACTCCACATTGACAAYGAATGCTGCTGAAACCTCAGGGCGCTCACTCATAAAGGATTCAATAATGTGCTGCGCATTGCCGCTCGATATATCCTCAATTTTGAGAATACACCACAAATCCTTGTTAATCGGAAGTTTTTTGGCTAAATATGCTTTTTCGAATCCGATCACTCTTTCTTCGGTCGCTGTATTCGTAATTTCAGGCGTGATAAGGGCAATATTCTCATGGCCGCTGTCGAGCAAATGAGTGATAGCCTGTTCCGTTCCATTCACATTATCCGAGCTGACGCTGTACGTGCGAATCTCTTTCAAAAAACGATCAATTAGCACATGCGGAAATTTATCGAGCGACAAGCGTAAAATGCTGTCGTTGTATCGCTCCTCCTCCGTCGGAAATACAATTAATCCACGTACACTTGCAGCGACCATCGATTCAATAGCTGCGCTTTCTTCAAGCTGCGACTCTCTCGTAATCCGTACCTGTAGGTTGTAGCCGCTGGCTGTTACGTACTTTTCGATTGAGTCCAGTATTTTCTGATCCACCTTCGTCTTCATGCACGGTAAAATAAGTCCGATGACGTCCCGCACATGGCTTGAAACATCTAAATCCTCAGTCGTCTCGCCATCCTGTCTTACAAACGTTCCTTTTCCTTGTACTCGAACGAGTACGCCTTCATCCGCTAAACCAATCAACGCGTTTTTACTCGTGATTTGGCTTACTCTATACTTGTCCGCAAGCTCCTTCTCGGATGGGACACGATCTCCAGGACGCAATTTCCCAGCTTTGATTTGCCCTAAAATATCGACTTGAATTTGCTTATATAAAGGGAAATTTTTCATAACAACGCCCTCTCATTATATTAATATATTAATTATACTAAAT
>NZ_JBFRDK010000345.1:0-2275 GCF_052113545.1 Paenibacillus sp. TAF43_2 | reverse complement strand
CCGATGAAGGATGCACCTCTAGTCCTTCTGCAATGTCCGAGACACGCGCATAACCTTTTTCATCAATCAACTTATAAATTCTTTCCAAGTAGTCTTCCATGCTCGGTGTCGGCACTGAAGAACCCCCTAACCATACTTCTTCACCTATTTCACAGGCGTTACTTATTGTATCATACACTGTTCATTGTGTTCACTGCAACCCAAGCCCATCTCCAAAATAGATAAAGAAGCGCAAATAACACTTGAACTTACCAGTTTCAGCTTCGCTCATCCTTCACACAATAAGATGATGTTGATTGTGATTATCTACAGGAGGAATGAGCTATGAGCACTGCAATTATTGATCGTCCTAAACCAGATCGCTCCACCCTCTCCTTTGTTCCCGAGCTTGTTTATTTTGAACCATCGGCGCTTGATTATCCCAAAGGGCAGCGTATTTTTGAATGGGTCAAAAAAGAAGGCATTCCTTACCGGATGACAACCTCACATAACCGGATTACGAATTTACCGGGCGATACCGAGCTTGAACAATACAAGATCGCCAAAAGAACGCTTGTCGTCGGCATACGCAAAACCTTAAAATTTGATACTTCGAAGCCTTCAGCGGAATACGCCATTCCGATAGCAACCGGTTGTATGGCTCATTGTCATTATTGTTATTTGCAAACAACCTTAGGTGCAAAACCTTATATCCGTGTATATGTGAATATTGACGATATTCTAGAGGCAGCACAGGGGTACATCGACGAGAGAAAACCGGAAATTACCCGCTTTGAAGCCGCATGTACATCCGATCCCGTCGGACTGGAGCCCATTACAGGCAGCCTTCGCGAGCTTATTGATTTTATGGGGGAACAAGAACATGGACGGCTTCGGTTTGTGACCAAGTTTCATCATGTCGATTCCCTTCTCGATGCAAAGCACAATGGACATACCCGTATCCGATTTAGCGTAAATGCCAAATACGTAATCAAGCATTTCGAGCCTGCTACATCAAGCTTTGATCAACGCATTGAGGCCGCCGCAAAGGTCGCTAGGGCAGGTTATCCAATGGGCTTCATTATTGCCCCTATTATTTGGCATGAAGGCTGGGAGGAAGGCTATGGCGAGCTTATAGCCTCACTTGCAGATAAACTCCCGCAGGATGTGACCAAAGACCTTACATTTGAACTCATTCAGCATCGTTTTACAAAAACGGCAAAAGCAGTTATTGAAAAGCGGTATCCGCGGACAAAGCTTGAGATGGATATTGAAAAACGCAAATATAAATGGGGACGCTGGGGTCAAGGGAAATACGTTTATCCCGATGAACAAGCAAATGCGCTCCGCATGTATTTATCGGAGCGCATCTTTGAACATTTTCCCGAAGCAAAAATTGAATATTTTACGTAAGAGATCCATATCAGCTTAAAATTTCAACCATTCCGGCGTAATCATATTAAGCCAGATCGTGATTTTGGTCATTTGATCGGTAAACAATAATACACCCATCAAAATCATAACAGCTCCGCCAACCTTCATTACGCTAGCTGAATATTTCAGTATCCATCTTGCCGTACCAAGGAAAAAGGCAAGTACAAAAAAAGGAATCGCAAAGCCTAATGAATAGGCAGTCGTTAGCTGAAACCATGTGCCAGGTTCCGATGCTGCAAGACCTAAAATCGCAGTAAGCGCGGGACCTGTACATGGGGTCCAGCCTGCGGAGAAGCCGATTCCAAAAATAAAGGAGCTGACATAGTTCGCTTTTTTCGGAATAAGATTCATTCTTCGTTCCTTCATCAGGAGCTGCGGCTGAAATAATCCGATTAGGAATAGTCCCATCAAAATAATCAATATCGCTGATAATTGCCTAATCAGATCACGATACTCGCTGAAAAATTCAGCAAATACATTCGTTCCGTAGCCTAATGCATAATACACAGTGCAGAAGCCCAAAATGAAAAACAGCGTGTGTGACATCGTTCGCATGCGTTTTTGTTTGGCATGTGAATTGCCCTTCAAATCCGCTACCGATATTCCCGTTATGTATGATAAATACGAAGGATAAAGCGGTAAGCAGCAAGGTGATATGAACGATGCAAAGCCAGCCCCTAAGGCCAGCCAAATGTTAATGTCGGACAAACCCTCTCACTCCAATCCTCATTAACTGCCTGGTCGCATGCCACGGCGGAAAACGAGCAGCAACAGCAGCACAGCAATTAGCAATAATACAATGGTACCGCCTGGTGCCAAATTCCATACACCCGCGATTAGTAAGCCTAATACAACGGCAATC
>NZ_JBFRDK010000344.1:0-2281 GCF_052113545.1 Paenibacillus sp. TAF43_2 | reverse complement strand
CGGCAGTTTAGCGGCGCATGTGCTAGGTTTTACGGGGATCGACAATCAAGGCTTAACCGGTGTAGAAGCAAAATATAATACAGAGTTAAGCGGTATCGGAGGCAGCGTATCCTTCTTGTCAGATGCAGCGGGCAGACAAATGCCTAATTCTTCGGACACCTACGTGGAACCTAAGGACGGGCTTACGATGCAGCTTACGATCGATAAGCAAATTCAGACGGTTATGGAACGTGAGCTTGATCAAGCGATGACGAATTTACAGCCTAATGGTATAATCGCGATTGCGATGGATCCGAACAACGGTGAAATTTTAGGCATGGCGAGCAGACCTACCTACGAGCCAGACAAGTATCGAGAGGTTCCAACTGAGGTTTATAATCGAAATCTTCCTATTTGGATGACATACGAGCCAGGCTCTACCTTTAAAATAATTACGCTTGCTGCAGCCCTTGAGGAAAAAAAGGTTGATTTGAAAAACGAACGTTTTTTTGATCCAGGCGCTATTGAGGTGGGGGGTGCTAGACTTCGCTGCTGGAAAAAGGGCGGACATGGCAGTCAGACTTTCCTTGAGGTTGTTGAAAACTCCTGTAACCCCGGGTTTGTAACGCTTGGTCAGAGGCTGGGCAAGGACAAACTATTTGATTACATTAAGAACTTTGGCTTCGGGACGAAGACGGGCATCGATATTGGCGGCGAAGAAAATGGGATCTTATTCAAGCTTAGTCAGGTCGGTCCGGTGGAACTTGCCACTACGGCTTTTGGCCAAGGGGTCTCCGTTACACCAATTCAGCAAATAACGGCTGTTTCCGCAGCAATTAACGGCGGAACGCTGTATAAACCCCATGTAGCAAAAGCATGGATAAACCCGGAGACGGGAGCGACTGTAGAAACGGTAGAATCGGTTGCAGTCAGGAAGGTTATTTCGGAGGAAACGTCCAAGCAGGTGCGTGAAGCGCTTGAGAGCGTCGTAGCCAAAGGAACAGGCCGCAATGCCTTTATAGACGGGTATCGCGTAGGCGGCAAGACGGGTACTGCTCAAAAGGTAATTAACGGACGTTATTCCCCTAATGAGCATATTGTATCTTTTGTTGGCTTTGCTCCAGCAGATGATCCGAAGATCGTCATTTATGTAGCGGTTGATAATCCGCAAGGGATTCAGTTCGGCGGAGTCGTTGCAGCGCCAATCGTTCGCAATATGCTGGAGGACGCGCTCACCATTCTGGAAGTTCCGGCTCGTGAGAAGCAGATCGACCGTATTTATAAGTATGGAGAAACACCTATTGTTACAGTTCCGAACTTGATTGGCAAGACGGTGTCGGATTTGTATGAGGATATGAATATGAATTTCAATCTGACTTCCGCAGGTTCTGGGAAAACGGTCATACGCCAAGCTCCAGCTGCTGGAACCCGTGTAGACCGCGGATCAACGATTCGGATCTATTTAGGCGAAGAAGATAATATATCCCACTCGCATTGACTATAATGGTAGTTAACGAGGGTGCAGCAGGCGGGGAAGCTTGTCCGCCGGCGCTTAAGGGAGGAGCTGGGCAGATGCGATTAAAGGATGTTGCGGAATTGCTTATAGCCTCACGGCTGATAGGCGATGGGGAAACGGAACTGACTGGCATTGAGACGGATTCACGTAGCGTAATTGAAGGGCAATTGTTTATTTGCTTGAGAGGCCATACCGTTGATGGTCACGCGTTTGCTTCGGAGGCGGTTGCCGCCGGAGCAGCAGCGCTAATAGCAGAACGAAAGCTGGACCTGTTGGTGCCACAAATTATTGTAAGAGATTGCCGCCTTGCCATGGCTGTAATTGCTAATTATTATTATAGACAGCCTAGTCAAACCTTGAAGCTTATCGGCGTAACGGGGACGAATGGCAAGACGACAACAACTTATTTAATTGAGCAAATCCTAAATGACCAGAGTAAGCCTACCGGCGTGATCGGTACGATTGAGCGTCGGTATGCTGGAAAATCGTTCCCTATGACCAGTACGACGCCTCAAACGCTGCAGCTTCAAAGCTATCTCGGGGAGATGCGTGATGCGGGCACGCAATATTGTGCAATTGAAGTGTCCTCCCATGCTCTCGAGCAAGGCCGGGTGAAGGGCTGCAGATTCCGAACGGCAGTATTTACTAATTTGACACAGGACCACTTGGATTATCATGAAACGATGAGTCGATACGCTGCGGTAAAGGGATTGTTCTTCTCGCGACTTGGCAATGTGTATGCATCTGCGGAAAACGAAAGATCTTATGCGGTTCTTAATGCAGACG
>NZ_JBFRDK010000343.1:0-2282 GCF_052113545.1 Paenibacillus sp. TAF43_2 | reverse complement strand
GTGTTAATGGGTAAAGGAGGTCATATTACAATGCCAAGCAGTTCGCTCCGGCCGGGCGTCGATTTTGGGGAAACCTATCTTTTATACGGCAAAATGCTTTATCGAATCGCAATGATTCACCTCGGAAACAAAGAGGACGCAGAAGAAGCCATGCAGGAAACATTTGCGAAATTGTTGTATAAATCACCTGAATTCAATGATCAGAATCATAAAAAGGCATGGCTCATAAGAGTCATCACGAACCAGTGCAAAAATATGTTAGGCAGCTTATGGCGAAGACGTGTAGTGAAGATGGAAGAAATGAATGATTTTTTTGAATCGGAAACGGATCGTACCGTTATGGATCATGTCATGGCATTGCCGTTTAAATTCAAAGCGGTTATTCACCTTTATTATTATGAGGATTACTCGGTCAACCAAATTTCAGACATTTTGCAAATTAGTGAGTCTGCAGTAAAGATGCGTTTGCAACGGGGAAGGCAGCGGTTAAAGCTGGAATTGGAAGGAGAACGATAATATGAATCACAAGGCGTACAAGCATGTGATGGATCAAATAGAGCCGGAGGCAGATTTACAGAATAGAATTGCTCAACAGCTGCTTCGTCAGAAACTAGCGAGTCCATTTCGAATCAAACGATTTCAATATATAGTGGGTAGTTTACTGTTGGTCGTTATCCTTGGATGGATAAGTGCAGATAGGTGGATGAGTGATAATAAACTTCTTATTGATATAACGGAGCCCATTGTACAAAGAGATCCAGTTGAACCTATAAACGACCCGAATGCAATTACGATTCCGAAAATAAAGCTTCCAGATCAATCAAATGCCATGGCTGATATGATCGGTCTAATCGTCTATAAAGGCAATATTTATACACAAACGCAAACTCGCATCTCTGCGGAAAATGCGAAGGAGCTGCGCGGCGAAAAGCTTGGACGTACAAAAGCTGGTATTGACGAGTGGAGCAAGCAAACAGATTATGTTGAACTAGCTTCAACGATAGGCGTTGCTGACATTTATTCCGTGAACGGATATGATAGTGATTTTAGAATTATGTCCTACCAAGAGCATGAGGGACAGATCTATGCTGAATTGTATGAACATCTAAATGGCATTACGATTGCGAGTGGCGAAGATTTAATAGGAAAAACGAAAGTAAAGGATCATATGGAATCAGTAAGATGGCAGGATTATAATAGCTGGAATTATAGCAAGCCGCAATTTAATAAGTTGCCAATCGATCAAACGCTTCATGTGTTCATGACAGCATTATATGATGCTAAGCCTATTGATGGGGATAAGCTGTACAAGGAAGGCATATACAACGAAGGTGCACAAAATCAGAAGGTTTTGTTCTTTAAGCTGGAGGATCAGACGGAAGTGCAGATGTGGTTGTTTAAAGGAAACTATGTGAAATATTCAAATGCACCTGTTTTTTTTCAGTTAGAGCCGGCAGCTTTCTCAGCGCTATGGGATCGTTTGCAATAAGGCAGCAAGTTTTTTGGTAATAAAATATCGACAATAAAGGTTGACCTTTCGTTGTTGCCGTACTATAATTCCGTAGACTATTAATAGCGTAAGAGCGATAAGCAGGAAACAAAATTTGTTTTCCATTAGGGTGGTACCGTGTGAATAGCCTCGTCCCTATCGTTAAAGATAGAGATGTGGCTTTTTTTGTCTTTTACATTTTTAAAAAAAGACATAATAAAAATAGACTGGATTGATTTGTATGCAAACATCAGCGCAATGGACATCGAAGATTGGTTTTATTTTATCCGCGGCAGGCTCTGCTATTGGAGTGGGCGCAATATGGAAACTTCCCTATGTTACGGGAATAAGCGGGGGAGGGGCATTTTTTCTCTTATTTATTTTATTCACTTTTTTTATGGGTTTCCCATTGTTATTAGCAGAGTTTGTAATCGGGAGAAGCACACAAAAAGAAGCGATAAGTGCTTATCGCAGCTTAGCTCCTCATAGCAATTGGCATTGGATCGGAAAGCTCGGGGTATCTACCTGCTTTCTTTTATTGTCTTTTTATAGCGTTATTGGCGGTTGGATTGTTATTTATTTTGCAAAAGGTTTGTTTGGTGGAATCATTAGTGAAGGTGCAAATTATGGAGCGGTCTTTAACGATACTATTGCTAATCCTATTTTAGTTATTGCGGCACAATTTGTATTTTTGGCTTTGACAGTTGTTGTAGTGGCAAAAGGGATACAAAATGGGATTGAAAAGGTGAGCAAAATTTTGATGCCAGCTTTATTTGTACTCTTTATCGTACTC
>NZ_JBFRDK010000342.1:0-2284 GCF_052113545.1 Paenibacillus sp. TAF43_2 | reverse complement strand
CTTTATTCATGCCGCCGATGAATCCGTACGTATCGTTTTTGCCATTTCCGTCCGGGTCTTTCTCTGTAAAGGCTTTCATGACTTCAAACAGCTCGTCAGGTGTCGTTGGCACTTCCATATTCAGCTTTTTCAACCAATCATTACGGATGAAGAAGCTTCGGCTGATACCGTTTACATTATCATAACCTGGAACTCCAATGGTTTTCCCTTGATAGGACATCGCCTCCCAGGAGTCGCTGCTAAAACGTTTTTGAAGTTCAGGGAATTGATCTAGATACGGTGTCAAATCCGCAAGAACGCCTTGATCATAATATTGCGCGAGATCGGACCGACTCTTCAAGAAAAGCAAATCCGGGATATCTCCGCCTGCAATAAGCGTATTTAGTTTGGTTGTTGATTGCCCAGCCTGAGGAATCGTCATATCCAAGTCGATATTCATTGCCTTCTCCAGCATTTGCCGTTGAATGTCTTCATCGCGTGGTGGAATCGGAGCGGCAGCGTTGAACGTGCCTTGGTTAAACATCGTGATTTTCATTTTTTTCGCAAACGGGTTATCCGTAGATGGTGAACTGCTCGAAGCTGTAGGCTTAACCTCCTCTTCTTGATCCCCACATCCCGACAATAGCGTTCCGAGCCCTACAATAGCAGCCAGAATGGCAAATGATATCTTTGTTCTTTGCATATTGACCTCTCCTTTGCTTGTATATTATCACGGTTTCCCGTAACAACCTAGATAAGATTTGCCTTTTAACCTTTAATCGATCCCATGAGCATACCCTTGGTAAAATGCTTTTGCATAAATGGATACACGATCAGAATGGGGACAGTAGTCACGACAACAGCAGYCATTTGAACAGCGAACTGGCTAACCGTTCCGGTATTGGCCATCGACTCAGCACTTTGATTTGCAATGTTGAGCAGAATGTTGCGCAAGACAACTTGAAGTGGCATTAAATTCGCATCATTGATATACACAATCGCATCGAAATAACTGTTCCAATGCCCTACTGCGTAAAATAGGGAAATCGTGGCGAGGACAGGCATGGACAGCGGTAAAATGATTTTCCATAGCGACTGAAGTTCACTTGCGCCGTCTACTCTCGCCGATTCCTCAATTTCAGCGGGCAATTGCTCGAAAAAGCCTTTAATGATCACCAGATTAAACGCACTAATGAGATGCGGAACAATCAAAACCCATGGACTATTTAACATCCCCAAAGAGCGGATTAACAAATAAGTCGGAATTAATCCCCCGCTAAACATCATCGTAAACACAATGAATAATAAAAACGGACTGCGTCCCGGCAAATATTTTTTGGATAACGGGTACGCCGCGATTACCGTAAAAAACACATTTAACGCCGTGCCTACAATTGTTCGGAACAGCGTTATTTTATACGCCTGCCCTATACCATTAGAAATGAATACTTCCTTATAGGCTGCAAAGGTAAAGGATTCTGGTATAATCACAATCCCTCTTCTTAGCACTTCCGATTCCGGTGTTATCGAAACAGCGACCACATATAAAAAGGGAAGCAAGCAAAGCAGCGATAGCACAATAAGAATAAAATAAACGGTTGATTGCCATGCCTTTTCCCCGATCGTCAGCTTAATCATATTTCATACCACCTCACCAAATTTGCCCATCGAATTTTTTGGCAAGCTTGTTTGCAGCCAATACTAAAATAAATCCGATGACAGCTTTAAACAATCCCACAGCAGTTGCGAGGCCAATCTTAAGACGCTCCAGCCCCTCGCGGTATACCCATGTGTCGATAATATCGATTTTCTCCTGGTTAAAAGTATTGGCAAACATGAAGATTTGGTCAAAACCAGCGTCCAGAATATGGCTTAATTTAAGAATGAGCATCAGAATAATGACTCCTCGAATGCCGGGCAAGGTGACATGCCAGAGCTGTCTCGATTTGGAAGCGCCATCCATTCGAGCTGCTTCATATAAGCTTGGGTCAATCCCTGATAATGCGGCAAGGTATAGTATCGCTCCCCAACCGATGTCCTTCCATATTTCAGACGAGATGACAAGCAGTCTTCCCCAAGCAGGCTCCGTTAGGAAGGAGATGGGATCAAAACCGTTTTCCTTCAAAATCATATTGAAAAGGCCATCACCTGGAGCCAATAATGCAACCATCAATCCATAAACAATGACCCAAGACAGAAAATGGGGTAAATAAGTAATGGTTTGTACGATTTTCTTAAACCATTGGGTATGAACTTCATTAAGAAGCAAGGCAAGTGCGATGGGAGCGGAGAAACCGAACAATAG
>NZ_JBFRDK010000341.1:0-2349 GCF_052113545.1 Paenibacillus sp. TAF43_2 | reverse complement strand
TGTAATGATAAGTCAGCGACTGTTCTCCGAGAAGTTCATCGAAGAATCGCATGATGTGCTCCCCATTCAAAACATTAAGCAGTGCAGGAAGATCCTCGTTTGTTCCTCCAAAAAAAATCGTTTTGCTTCCATCTGCCATAACGCCATCTTCTAATTGCGTATCCCGATCTAGCTTTCCCATCTGTTTSATCTTTTCCAAAATATTTGTTCGAGCCTGCATCACCTTATCACGGTCATGAAACCCGCGGATCAGTAAATAACCGTCTTCCTCCATCCGATCGCGCAGCGCCTGAACATCATGAAAAATATCATTTGAGCTTCTGAGCTCTGTGAGCTCTTTTCCATCCATTTCTAATTCACGGCTTCCAACTTTAAGCTTCATTTCAATTACACTCCTCTACTCGGTATTTGTTCTAAGTGTAGAGGAAAATCATCTATGCATCCATGGATACATGTATTCACATCATGTATAATTGTACATATTATACATAGAATTCACGGTAATTTGTGAAATTAAATGTATATTAGAACAATGGAATGGATTTGATTAATATGACCTACATGAATATTCCTTATATACTTGGAAAAGAACCCATCAACTTCCCTCAATTTAATTCGATTTGGAAAGTGCAGGCTGACGATGCATACAACATTATAACCAGTGAAGGATTCGTCGTTCCTGGTCTTTTTATTACTTATGAAGGTAAGGGCATCCTATCCCAAGGGAATGACCGCTATGAGCTGCAAGCAGGCACTTTCTTTTTCGTTCAGGAGGGAATTCCCTCCGAATACAAGTGTCAGGATAATAACTGGAAATTTTATTATCTTGATTTCAATTCCCTGGACACCATTCGAAATCTGCAGCTTCCTGTAAGCAAGGTCGAAACAACAGGAAAAGTTGCAGAGGCAGTACTGCTGTGCGAGCGTATCATTGATACTTTGATTGCAGAATCCTTCGGTTACGCTTATTCTTCGAATATCTTCCTGCAACAATTATTGGTACTCTTTGCTAGAGAGCTTGAGTCAGGGCAGACCTCGCGCCAAAGCGAACTCAACAATATATTAATCTATATCCATCGGAATATGGATAAGGGTATTCGGGTCGAAGAACTCATCGAACGCAGCGGCTTGTCGCGAACGTCCTTTTTTTCGCGCTTCCGCGCATTAACAGGCCAATCACCCAGCGAGTATATGCAAAATTTAAAGCTAGAATCGGCCAAAGTATCGCTGGAGACAACAAGCCTGTCAGTGAAGGAAATTTCATCCCAGCTGCAATTTTATGACGAGTTTCATTTCTCTAAACTGTTTAAACGAAAGTATGGTCATTCTCCAAGCAATTGGCGGTCTTCCAGAGGAACATGAATCCTAGCTGAATGATGAATCGTTTTTTGTCCGTTCCGCTTTTACATGTTTCAGCTGGGCGACGATAATGACACTAATGATTGCCAGAAGGAACCATGAGCTAATCTTACTGAAACTGACCAGCTGCCAGGTTTGATTCTGATCAGGATATTTCCAAGCATTAAAAAACGTGGCTATATTTTCAGCTAACCAAATAAAAAAACCTACAATAATAAATGAAAGGGTTAAAGGCATTCGATAAGTTATAGCTCTTACCCGAAATATGATCCATGTTTTCCAGAATACAATAAATACAAGCGTCGTCAGCCACCAGCGAAAATCAGGAATAAAATGATGTGTGAAAAAGTTGAAATAGATGGCTCCTCCAAGCAGCGCCGATGGTGCAAGCCCAGGCCAGCCAGTCATGTCCATTCGTAGTCTCCGCCAAACCTGACACATAAAGCTTGCAACACTTGCATACATAAATCCGCTATAGAGCGGGACACCAAGCAACTTTGTAAACCCTAGCTCCGGATATGACCAAGAGCCCATCCTGACCTTATAGATCTCAAGCAGCAAACCAATGATGTGAAATATACAGATTACTTTGATTTCATCACGTGTCTCTAATCCGCTGCGATACATGAGGTATTGCACGCCAAGCAGTACAAGTAGAATGGCATCATAACGATGAATGAAAGGTATTTCTACGATGTTAGAAAGAGCTAATGTTCCAAAAATCGTAATTGGAAATATGCAGCTCATCGCCTGATGGTAGCCAAAATGCAGTAGCTGTAACATTGATTTCAATTTGTTTCTCTCCTCACCATGACCAAAGGATAACATTTCACGACAGTGTCAACGTTCTACAACTGTCCTATGAGATAAAGCTCCCGCCATGTTAAATAAAAAAACAATTTCCTTTTCTGATCAGGAAATTGTTTTTTATTTTATTTTATTGTTCTATGAATTATGTTTATTTTTTTGATCATAGAAATGACAGCGAGC
>NZ_JBFRDK010000340.1:0-2376 GCF_052113545.1 Paenibacillus sp. TAF43_2 | reverse complement strand
TAACAGAAGAGAGCGTCTGCGGATTTGTATTCGGCACGAGTTGAAACCCCATTCTCCGATTTATATTTTAATTTTATAATTCCGTATACAGGAACAATTACATTGTTTGTGTCGACTTTGCCTATTATTATACATACATAAGAGCTCTTATCCAATCACGTTTTTTGAAGGAGGATTAGTTGACAATTGGAACATTTTTGATTTTGAAATCAGACTTATTCATGATTTGATAACGCTTACAAATTCACATGTGTAACGAACGTTAGAATGATCTGATTGATAAAATTAAACAGATGTGTAAACAAGAAAAGGGAGCTGAACAAATCATGGTTATGGATGAAGAGTACAAAAAATTAGTTTCTTTGATGGAACAACGAGTTGAGGTCAACAAGCATAAAGGGCTTGATATTGTCATTAAAAAAATTCCGGATTCCGATGTAGAAGGGGATCTGGACCCAAGGGTGATGAATGTTACTTTGGAAATGCTGAAAGCGATGGCTTCCGGACCCAAGATGGATTTTGGTTCACTCGCTGCGGATAACATCGGTCAACTCAGAGCTATGATGGGATGGCCAAACGTAGATGTTACCGTTACCGAAATTGAAACAGAACATAAAACGATTGATGGCAAAGACGGTCCGATTCCGATCCGTATCTATTCGCCGCAAAAGAGCGGGCCTATGCCAGCAATTGTGTTTTTCCATGGTGGAGGGTTTATCGGCGGTTCTGTAGACAGTGTTGAAAACCCGTGCAAGTGTTTGGCAGAAAAAGCAGGGGCTGTTGTGGTGAACGTTGACTACCGCTTAGCGCCGGAGAATCCTTATCCTGCCGGACTTACCGATTGTTTTGATGCGGTCAAATGGGTATATGAGCATGCAGCTGAAATCAATGTCAACCCGAAACAAATTGGAGTGGCAGGCGACAGTGCAGGCGGGAATTTGTCAGCCGTGTGCTCTCTGATGGATAGGGATTTAGGTACCGGTATGATTAAATATCAGGCGCTGCTCTACCCTACGGTTAGCATGAGCGGCGTTGCTGCTGATGATTTTGAATGGAATATGGAAGAGTATACCGTTAACCACAACCACGAACTTATTCAGGGAATCATACGAGCATTAGGCAGTTCTACGGGGCTTGAGAACATTTATTTGGATGGAAATACTAAAGTAACCGATCCTTATGTATCACCGTTGTTAGCAGACGATTTGAGCGGTTTGCCAGCAACCCTTATTATTGAAGCGGAATATGATTATCTGAGATTGGAAGGCGAGGCTTATGCCAGAAAATTAATCAGATCAGGTGTCAAGACGAAGATGATTAGATACAACGGTGTAGACCATGCTTTTATGGACAAAATAGGGCTATATCCGCAAGCGGAAGATTGTATGAACGAAATCGCAAAAGGATTAAAAGAATTGTTTGCTTAACAAATGATGCCCGTAACCTTGTATAGAGGCTGTTTCAAAAGTAGGACTACTTACTTTTGAAGCAGTTTTTTTTGTTTTGTGAACAGATGATTATGCACTATAGATGACTCTTTCGAGTCATTTGGTTAAAAGTATACGTTGTTAAAATAAGAGAAGTACTTTTAGGAGAGTAGGTGAACCATTGCGAAAAATAATTATAGCAGCGGGGTTATTGTGTTTCATTCTAGTTTGCTTAGCAGCATGCTCTGCTTCGGATCCAGTGACAAACGACCCTGCAGCCATTGAGGCGGATTTGAGGACAGATCCTGACAAGCCAGTATCAGGCTCGCCGATAGAACTTATGGCAGATTTCACGGGAGCTGAGCTTACCGATTCCTCAGGGATGACATTTGAAGTCCGCGTGAAAGAGGAGCCTGTGTATTTTGAGGCAAAAAAAGAAGGACAAAATGTATTTAGCGGCACGTACACATTTCCAGAGCCGGGTATATACGAGGTGTACATGCATCTGTATACCGACGATATCCATGTGACGAAAAAGAAGCAGGTAGAGGTGCAATGAGATCAGCTGTACAGAAATTCATGTTTGGTTTAATTGTGGCAATGCTGCCTATTTTAATTGGGGCAAGCAGTGTAAAGGCTGAAGCAACGGCGAAATCGTTGCAGATGTTAATTAATGAGGCCCAGGCAGGCGATACTCTGCTGCTTTCTTCAGGAACATATGAAGGCCCCATAATAATTGATAAACCGTTACAACTGGCAGCCGAGTCTGGCGCAGAGGTTACGATTAAAAATACATCTGAAAAATCAGCCATACAAATAAAGGCTAATAACGTTGCTATCAGTGGAATTAACATTTTGGATGAGACGATTAAGAGAGACCCTACTATTTTAGTGCAAGCGAATGGCGTCTTACTGGATGGTTTGCAAATACACACCGGCTCCTTTGGTA
>NZ_JBFRDK010000339.1:0-2378 GCF_052113545.1 Paenibacillus sp. TAF43_2 | reverse complement strand
CCAAATAAGGTTGCAAAAAATGTATGATTTTTTCGCGAAATCATGTAAAAAAAAAGGGACCAAAACAATTACCATGATAGAAGGATCTAATCATGGAGGTTATCAAAATGGAGCTTATAAAAGCAGATGTAACCGTCGTAGGCGGAGGTATTGCTGGAATTTGTGCTGCTATTGCTGCCGCACGCCAAGGGCTGCAGGTTTCACTAATTAATGATCGGCCGGTTCTTGGGGGAAATGCGAGCAGCGAGGTCCGGGTTCATATCAACGGGTCGGCATATCTCGGAAACAGTCCATCCTATTATGCTCGTGAAGGCGGGTTGGTAGAAGAACTCAAGCTGAAGATCTTTCATTATAATCCGTTATACAACAAGAAGCTTATGCTTTCGCTTTCGGATACGGTCTTGCTCGACATGGTTTATGCTGAGCCTAAAATTTCTCTATTCCTGAATACATGCGTGCATGAAACGGGGATGGAGAACGGCAGAATTCAATGGGTGGAAGGCCTTCAACTCGCCTCTGAAAGAAAATTTCGTTTTGAAAGCCGAACCTACATCGATTGCTCCGGCGATGGAATTGTTGGTTATCAAGCAGGTGCTCACTTCCGATGGGGAAGAGAGGCGAAGCATGAATACAACGAGGATTTGGCTCCCGAAGTGGCGGACCATTACACCATGGGAGATACGATTCTGTTTCAAGACCGTAACGTTGACTATTCCGTTCCTTACAAAAGACCTGGCTTTGCGTATGATATTACGAAGTTGCCATTTTTCGATAGTATCAGAAAAGGCTTAAACCATCGCTCTTTTCCAAGGAAAATCAACGGGCTTGGCGGATTGTGGTGGCTCGAATACGGCGGGCATATGGATATTATCAAAAATAACGAAGACATCGCATTGGAACTGCGGAAATTGGTATACGGGATTTGGGATTATATCAAAAATAGCGGCGAGTTTGATGATGTGGACAATCTCATCTTGGATTATGTATGCCCGATTCCGGGAAAGCGGGAGTCGAGGCGGTTCATAGGAGAGCACATGCTGTCTCAGAACGATCTTACAGCAAAACCTCATTTCGAGGATGCAGTATCCGTTGGAGGCTGGTATATGGATCTGCATGCGAATAAAGGCATCTACGATGAGGGGCCGGCTACAGCGTGGAATTTCGTGCCGGGATTGTATAATATTCCTTTCCGCAGCTTATTTTCACGCAATATTCCTAATCTCATGTTCGCTGGCCGCAATATAAGCGCTACCCATGTCGCTTTCGGGTCTACAAGGGTTATGGCAACCTGCGGTTGTATGGGGCAGGCGGTAGGAACGGCTGCTGCGTTATGCTTAAAATACGAGGYAGACCCCGCGGAAATAGTCACAGCCCATATGGGTGAGCTTCAAGCGCAGCTGCTTCGAGACGGTCAAACGATTGTAGGGCTTCAAGAGGAGTTGGATCCTTATTTCGCTGACGGATTAACGATTCATGCCTCGTCTCAGCGTAGCTATGATAATCTTCATTCAACCGAAGAGATTTCCTTGGAGAACGCGTTATGTTTGGTCTTGCCGATTCAGACATCCGTAGCTGAAAGCGTACGGATCAAAATTAAAAATAGGTCCGAGCATCCGGAGACTTTGCAAGTCAAGCTGTTTGGCGGAGATCGGAAGGAAAACTATATTCCCACCAGCGAGCTGAAAGACTATCCCTTGGTTGTTGCAGGCGGTTATGACGACTGGATAACGCTGGACCTCAGCTGCAAGAAGCCGGCTGACGACAAAATCTACATTGTACTGGAAGGTGCGGCGAGCCTTGCTGTATACGGAAATGAAGAGAAGTTGACAGGAGCGGTCAGCTTCCATTATAGGCCGGACGTTCCGTCTAAGCTGAAGAAGCTTAATAAGAACATATGCTTCAAAAACCTGGTGCCATCCCAAAATATGTATAGCCCAGAGAATGTCGTCAATGGCTTCTCCAGACCTTATGGTCTGCCGAACGGTTGGATATCTGAACGTACGGAAGGACAGGAATGGTTGGAATTCTGCTTTGCAAGCCCCAAAAATGTGGAGGAAATCCATTTGGTGTTCAATTCACGGCTGGATTTGGAGCATTTCGACGATCCGATCGAGCTCCTTATCCAAGATTATGATGTGACCTTGACCTTCGAAGACGGAACAGAGAGTGAAATCATCATCCGCGGTAATTATCTCACGCTGAATAAACATAAGGTGGATGCGAAACGCGTAACCCGAATCCGATTTCATTTCTGCGCAACCTACGGTTCTCCTTACTATGAAGTGTTTGCTGTAAAATGCTTTGCTCCGAAATTAATAAGTGAGGGCAGGTGAAGTCGCGATGAAGGAACTATTCCCTCGAAGAGGGCTGCCTAATGT
>NZ_JBFRDK010000338.1:0-2510 GCF_052113545.1 Paenibacillus sp. TAF43_2 | reverse complement strand
CGATTAAGCATCTTGCCGAACCGATTAGTCAGTTCGCCGATTTCATCCCTGGCCTCACTTTGAACCTGTAAATCCAATTCTCCCCATTCGACCCGTTTCATTATCGCATTAAGTGAGAATATCCGTTTGATGAATGTTTTGGAAAAGATCGAAATAATGATCAGCAAGCTGACAATACAAGCAAGGATCACGATTAGCGTCGCATTAATGATTGAACCTGCGTTATGGGACACAAGCGCTGCGGGTACGAAACAATAGACCGTCCAATTAGCCTGCACGATCTTCTTCTTGACAAGAAACATTTCCGTTTGACCGGTGCGTACCGTCCCCTCATTCATTTTCATCATTTCTTTGAAGTCAAAGGCAATCAACTTTGCACTTTGATTCGCATATACGATTCGGTTATTGTCATCAGAGATAATGACAGCATACTCCTGATCGAGATCGGTAATGTTTTTGAAGAAACTGTTCTCATTAATTCGCATATAGACCATATTCGTATTGGGCTCTTTTAGCGTTTTTGGGAATTTATGAATGACAAACAGTTCGTTATCCTCATATTTCCATAGCGGTTCTATCCCTTTCATAGCTTCGTTGTACCATGGCTTCTCGTTAACCCGTTTATATGAAACTACTGAATCGCCGAATTCCGGAACAGTGCTTTGCGTGTAAAAGGTTATTTTCTCAATGTCCTTGTCAAGGTTCATCATCATAATAAAATACGGATCTAAGAAATCTTTCAAATCCCGTGAAAGATTGACTAAGTCGATATAATCGTTGGCTACAATCTTCTGAAACATCTTAGTAAATACAATCGATCGAATCGCATGATTGTAACGTTCAACCGAATTGTCAATATTCTGAGTAACGGTATTCACATTCTTATCAATCCCTTGCAGTGCCTGCAATTTGAGCATGTCCTTTGATTGATTGTAGGCGTATATGCCAAGCACCATAATAGGAATGATAATAACAATTAAATAAGATAGAAACAGTTTTTGATTAAACCGTAAACGATTGAACAAACCATAGATCAGCCGTTTCATCGTTTATGCCTCTTCTCTGTATTTGGAAGGCGTTCGACCAAAATGATTTTTGAATAACGAGCTGAAGTAGGAGAAGTTGTTATAACCAACATCCTGGCCGATATCGATAATTTTACGATTGGTTGTTATAAGCAGTTCCTTTGCCTTTTCCATTCGGTGCACGGTCATGAACTTATTAAGACTTATCCCTTTCTGTTTCTTGAATAGATGGCTCAAATAACTAGGAGATAAATAAACCCGCTCCGACAATAATTCCAATGACAAGTCAGTCTGATATTCGTTCTCGATTATTCGGACGACTTCATCAATCGCTTTGGAGGTCGCTTCCAAATTCGTTTCGCAGAAAGACTCGTTTTCCTTTAGAATACGCAATACTACTTTACGCAAATCGCTCAACTTTACCGTTTTATAGATGTCCTCCAAACTATGCTTGAATCTATCGTTATTCTTTTTTATAGAGGCATTGAATGCAGCTTTGACAATTTCGGTGCACACATATTTTACATAGATAACCGTTAAATGCTCACTGTTTTGTAGAGCATCAAACAGTTGCTCGACATACAGTTGCGCGATATCATATCGGTTGTGCTGAATATTTTGCGTCAATTGCGTTAACACATCATTTACTACTGCTGTCATATCGCCCTGAGCAAATGATGTGCGGTTTGCCAGCATCACCGTACCCTCATCGAAAAAGAACTTGTTTTCCAGCATCGTTTCCATTTCGTGAAATTGTTTGTGGAGCTGCTTCACATCATCCATCAATCCGCTGATCACAACACAAATATCATTATCGTACATATCCTGGAATATCCGGATCAATTGCTGGCCAAGCTCCGTTATAGCTTCCAGCGACTCGTCGGGGGCTGTTTCCAAGAACAGCAACGCTTGAAACTCATTCAAATGAATAAAATCGATATTGCGATGAATGAGTTCGCCCAACTGCTCTTCGATATCGAGATCAAGCCGATCGAAAAAGCGTTTACGAGAATCCAGCATCAACATCCGCATGTAAGAATAATTTTCGAACCTGCCGTTAGGCACCTTCAGATCCCGTTTGTCATCCGTCTCCTCTGCCTTGCTGAGTATAATATCAGTAAGCTGCTTCTGCTTTTCGTATCTGACTTCCTTCAAATAGGCAGCTTCTAGCTTTTCCTGCTGAACCTTCAATTTCAACGCTTCCTCGCACAGCAGGATGATCTCGGTCATATTCTTAATAAATTCGCTAACCTGCACAGGTTTTAATATATAATGGATTGCCTTCAGATCGATTGCCTTCTGTGCATACTCGAACTCACCATAGGCGCTCATAAACATCGTTTTGATAGGCTTACCTAGTTCACGAACCTTCTCTGCTAGCTGTAATCCGTCCATCCCGTTCATCCGGATATCGGTGAGCAAGATGTCAATATCATGGCTTTCGATATACAGGAGGTCAATATCATGGCTTTCGATATACAGGAG
>NZ_JBFRDK010000337.1:0-2591 GCF_052113545.1 Paenibacillus sp. TAF43_2 | reverse complement strand
ATCGTAACGGGTGATGGGTATATGCTTCCATTAAACCAAGGAAAGTATATTCCAAGCGATGATCAGACGTGGAAAGAGTATTTGAGCGAACAAGAAATGAAGGTCATTGAGTCTTTTTCGATGCCATTTTTTGCAGCTGATAAAAGCGAATATTCGTTGATGTACATTATTAAAAACGCATATAACAATGAAATTGTTTTTAATACCGATAACGCTATCCAGTTTACTTTTCATCATGAATTTCCAGTAATTAATAAACAAAAGGAATACGGTTTTAGAATTTATGTAACGAAAAAAAATCCAACAGCTGTCGCAAAGACATATAAAGATTATTTGATTGAACAGGGTGAATTCAAAAGCTTGGCGGATAAGGCTAAAGAAAATAGCAATATCGAAAAGCTTTACGGAGCGCCGCATGCTTATTTTTGGGACAGAACGGTTATTTCAGAAGAAAATATACAATGGGCAAAGCTGAGGAGCAATCTTCCCGAAAAACTGAGATTATGGATTCAGGAGCTATTAAAAACTAAAGTGGAAGATGGAGCAGAGCTTTCATCCGCTTTTGACGATTTAAATCGTTTAGATTATGTAGATAAATACACGATAAATCGAATTGTAAAAAGTTTAAGTGCGGTCATGCAGCTAAAAGAATTTTATGATTCCAAAATTTTTACTGACTTAGATGAAGAAACTCAGCGATTGTTAAGCAGCGGTATAGAAAATTTGAACGCTGTTGAATTGATTGATCTGAATAAACGATTGTTAAAAAGCGTGCTTGGCGCTGCAGTTGATCCCATTGAGAAGTGGGCAGATGCCAATACGATTGATGTCATAAAGGATATGAAGCAGTCTGGGCTCGACAATATGTGGATTGGTTTGGATGATTGGCAGGAAGGGTTTATTAAACCTGCGTTTGTCAAAGAGGCAGAAAGTCTTGGTTATTTAATTGGCACCTATGACTCGTATCATTCAATCCATGAACCAGGAAAAGAGAAATGGACGACGGCTAAGTTTAAGGATACTTCCCTTTACGAGCATGCAACGGTAACCGATAAGGACGGGAAAAAAATTGTAGGGTTCCAAGGAGAAGGCAGAAAGCTCAACCCAACGCTTGCCTTGCCTAGTGTAGAAGAAAGAGTAACATCGATTTTCAATACAGGTTTAGCTTTTAACTCATGGTTTCTGGATACGGATGGTACTGGAGAAGTCTTCGATGACTATTCGCCAGAGCATGTGACTACGGAAGAAGAAGATATACAGGCTAGAATAAAGCGAATGGCGTATTTGCAAAAACAATGGAAACTGGTCGTTGGAACAGAGGGCGGCAACGATTTTGCTAACCAAACGGTTGCTTTTGCGCATGGAATAGAGACGCCATCATTCTCATGGATGGATAAGGATATGAGCACAAATAAAGAAAGCGAATATTATGTAGGAAGATATTATTCAAGCAACGGCGGGGTTCCCGAACTATTTGCTAAGCAAATACCGTTAAAGGACAAGTACAAGAAGCTGTTTTTGGATACTAGCTACACGATCCCATTGTATAAGTTAGTTTACAATAATTCCGTGATCACGACTTATTGGTGGGGCTGGGGAACTTTAAAAATAGAGGATGAAATTTCGAATCGAATGCTGTATGAAATTCTTTATAATGTGCCTCCGTTATATCATCTAGATAAACATGAGTGGGAAAAACATAAGGAAACCATAGTGAATCACTCTAAGGTATGGTCAAGCTTTAGTAAAAAAGCGATAAAAGAAGAAATGACGGATTATAAGGTTCTAACAGAGGACAAACGCGTTCAGATGACGGAATATGGTAAAGCATTGAAAGTAGTGGCTAACTTCTCGGAAGCTTCTTTTAACTTTCAAGGCGAGGTCATACCAGCGAAATCAGCGCTAATCCTTGATGGAAATGATAAAACGATCTACACACCGAAAGAGCCCACAATGAAATAAAAAAGTAAGGGGCTCTAATTTTTAGCTTTATTTATAGAGATTCCAACGATTTTTGTTTTCTTTTCAGTTGAAGTATACCAGTGTTTCACTGCTTCATAATCTGATGATGCTAAATCAGCCGACTCGATCATAAACCGATCTTTCTCAATCCATTGATAGTCGAGTATAGGCCAGATTGGAGTAGACGTGTATTCGTTCGTTAACGCTGTAGATTCAAAAGGTATTTTTTCCATAGTTAATAAATCAACAGCAATCAGCGTATGACGAACAATTTCTCCGCCTTCACTATAACCGTATCGTAACAGCAGCTCTGTTTTATCTGGAGATAGTTGATAGTCTTGAAAAATGCCGTCACCCAAAGCGAGACTTGTAATTGTGGAGTTGAGTTCCTTCACTAAAATGGTTGAACATTGCTTATTTCCACAACTGTACTTTAACAATATGAAATGTTCTTGAGTGGAGAGAGTGAGCGCTTCGGATTRGGTCCGCTCGATTTCGGTCTTGCTATCCTCTTGCGATTGTAAATATTGCTTATACGGAGGAATATCGTTAATCTTTAGCTTTAAGTTTTTTCCATTTTCGTCTTTGACTATGAGTGTATCAGATGAATTCTCGGATGGTTTCTGTTC
>NZ_JBFRDK010000336.1:0-2676 GCF_052113545.1 Paenibacillus sp. TAF43_2 | reverse complement strand
AATGTACAATATCGGTTCAATAATGAATGGATGTCCCATGTAATCTCCGCCTTTTTGGTATTATCATCATCTATTTTATCATTTTTTTGACATGTTAGTCGTTACTTGCTGACGATTAATAAAATTTTAGTCGTTTATTTAAATAAGAAGGGGAGGGGAGAAAAATATGCCGCCTAAATAGGAACATTTTAACAATGCATATTTGACAATGAGAATCGTTATCGATATAGTTGAATGGTAGTTTTTAAAATGATATAGGAGGGATTTCTGTGTTCATTCAATTGAGATCAATTGTAGTGGAAAAGGGAAATTCACAGCAAGTTGTCGACAATTTTGGGCAAGAGGGCTATATTGATGGCAAGGAAGGTCTTATCGATATTAATATTATGGTGAATAGAAAAGCAAAAGAAACGGAAGAAGTGGTTATTATGATCCGTTGGGAGTCTGATGAAGTTTGGAAAAATTGGGAGAAAGATCCCGTCCATATTGCTGGCCATCGGAACAAAAAAGATGAGCAGCGCCCTTCATATATCGTTGATTCATCGGTAAATATGTATGATGTAAAAAAAATAAAACCAGGTACTTTTGGCAAATAAACAGAAAGCGACTTACCCTTGGCGGGCAATGTCGCTTTTTTTTATTTATATTTAATTACCTTGCGGCTCAGTTACTAGCCTGCAGGGTTCTTTTTTGTGCTGCTACCTTTGTCTTAAAAGCTATGAATGTATAATGCCAAACTCATATGATGCATATAGTAATGAACAAGCTGCATCCCGTGAGGAGGTTTGGAATGAAATCCAGCATTTCGGGAAAAGTGATGATCATTTACGGAAGCACATTTCTGCTGATTATTGCCTTAACCTTCTGGTTGTCCTACCGGGGTACGGTTGGTCCGCTTGAGGCCGATCTAACCAATACGAATCTCGCGCTGCTCAAGCAAGTAGACCAAAAGATTGAAGTGGYGTTCCGTCAAACCGAGAAAGATTTGCTCGCGCTTATGGAAGAGCTCGAATTCGTTTACTTCATGCTGGATAGTTACAATGACGATGCCCAAAAATACAGCAACTATTATGGGCTTACGACAAAATTAAAAAACTTTATTAACGCCAATCCCACTTTCTCATCCATTTTCGTTTACTCTGCTGTAAACGGCGATATTTTGACCGAAAAGGCTTATATGAATGATATTTCATCGGTAGACAACTGGCTGGCTGATTATATGGACATGCCGGGTTATTTCAAGTGGATGACGACCCATCCGGTGTGGGATGGAACGATAACACAAAACGTTGTCACACTGGTGCGCTCCTACCCGACGCTAAGCAGTCCCGGTTATCGCAACGGCATCGTTGCCGTGAACATTAACGAGGTTGTTCTCTACGATATGATTAAATCGGTCTATGAGGAAAGCTCGGCTGGCCATTTGTTTATATTCGACGCAGATGGAAAAGTCGTCAGCCACGATGACAAAACGCTCCTTTACCAAAATTTAAAGCAATTGCCCTATATGAAAAATGTACTCGCAGCAGAAGGCAGCGGCTCCCTATCAGTCAAGCTGGACGGGATCCCGCAAACCGTATTTTACAGGACATCCGCCTATACGGGTTGGAAAATGGTCAGCATCATGCCGGAATCACAAATTTACGAGCCGCTTCAGATTACCCGCAATCTTTTATTTATATTGGCTGGCGTAATGATCGTTCTAGCGCTAATTGTATTGTTTTACGTTAATCGATTAACCTTCAAGCCGCTTGATCGACTGGTCAGCAAGCTTTCAGGGACCTACCAGCCAGATAAGAAGCGCGGATTTGATACAGCGGGATTCACTTATTTGGAGACGGTGTTTGAGCAAATGATGGTGGATCGGGAGCACTTGGAGAAGCATGTGCGAGATTCCAAATCCGTGCTCAAATGGAGATTGATTATGGATATGCTGACCGGCTACCGAACGGACTACCAAGCTTTGCGGCATCACTTTGAATTTACAGGCATTAAGCTCTATTCAGAGCGCTACCTTGTATGTACAGCAGAAATTGCGAAACCAGAAGGCTGCTTAAGCCCGCGTGATGAAACGTTGTATACGTATGTGTTTTGCAACGTGGCGGAGGAGATGATGGGCAAAGAGGATGCTGGAGTCGCAATCGATTTAGGCGGCGGACGAGCGGCGCTTGTCTTTAGCTTCGCTGAGGGCGAAGCGGAACAAAACCATTTGCGCGCGCTCGCAATTTTGGAATGGATACTTGAGATAATTAAAAAGCAATTCGGCTTAGTCGCCACGGTGGGTGTTGGCAGAGGAGTCAAGGAGCTCGGCGATATTCAAAGCTCCTACGGCGAGTCGCGCAAGGCGCTCCGCTACAAGATGCTTTTTGGCAGCCATTCCGTCATTTCAATCGAGGATTTGCAACCGCCGGACAGTCAAGACTATTACCGTTTGAATCGGAAGGCAAATCGAATTATGGAGGCGCTCAAGCAGACGGATACGGATAAAATAAAGGAGGATGTGCACCAAGCCTTCGAGAAGGCGGTGGAACTAAGCTTGCCTCCTGACCTCATCCGCCAGTTTTCGTTCGATTTAATCGTGAAGGCGCTGCAGGTAGCGGATGCAATCGGAATCGGTCCCGAGGAGTCGATGGGCAACTTGGACAGCATTTATGAGAAGATTGAGCACAGTGAGAA
>NZ_JBFRDK010000335.1:0-2736 GCF_052113545.1 Paenibacillus sp. TAF43_2 | reverse complement strand
CTCATAATCCTTATTATACCTGCCCTTTTGTTCTCATGAGTGAAAATAGCCCTTTTGCGGATGTGTTATAGTCATAATACATAAAACGAAACGCGGAGGGACAACCTGACAGCATGAGAAAATTACACCTACTGAAATCGATTGCCAAAGCAGGCATTTGCAGCGCTATCGTCATATCGGCATTCACAATCGGAACTTTTGCTCCAAAGGCACATGCAGCTACACCTGAGACAATTAATCTTGTTTCCACAGGAAAAGAATTTATCGGCACTCCATATAAATTCGGTGCACCGGCAGGCGTTACATACGCTTTTGACTGTTCATCTTTTACTCAATTTTTGTTCAAAGGACTTGATGTTTCTCTTCCACGCACATCTGTAGCACAAGCTACAGTTGGCGAGAAGGTTCCTAAGGGTTCACTAAGCATGGGCGATCTTGTTTTCTTTAAAACGAATGGCAAGACGATCAGCCATGTCGCTATTTATGCAGGCAACAACAAAATTATCCACAGCGCTACAAGCACTGGCGTTACCGTATCGGACATGACCTCCAGCTACTGGTCCAAAAGTTATGTTACAGCAAGACGCGTCACAAATTAATTTTATAATATAGAACTTGGCTGTTATCGCCCTTTGCGATAGCAGCTTTTTTTCTGTTTATCGTGAATCAATCGCTAGCTTCTATAACATTCTTAACCATATGGAAGGGATATGAAACAATTTACTTAAAACGAAATAGAAAACGAAATCACTTTCTTAGAAATTGCAGCGTTAAAACATTTACTATTTCCGCTTGTTCCATCGTTAGTGAATGACTTGCTCCCTCAATTAAATGAGCTTCAAGACCAGGGATCGCTTTTTTCGCATAGGCTAACGCCTTCAAAGCAGGATAAATGACCTCTTTATCTCCAACAAGAAGCAAAGTAGCAACTTTGAAGTTATGAAACTCCTCTAAAGAAAATACGGAAGGCATTACCTGCAAAAGAGGCTTGGCATGGCGATACCCAGCAATGACTTGAGTGCGAAAGATAGGGGTTAACAGCTCCCCCCTGCCCGAGAACCAACGAAAAGCATTGTCGACCCATTTCTCTGATTGAAACAATAACGCAGGATAAACCTTCGCAAAAAACTTATAGCTTATTTTATGGAAGGTACCCGCAGGGGCATAAAGAATGAGCTTGGAAACGCGGTCAGGGTAAGCGATTGAAAAATTAAGCGCTAAGAAGCCGCCCATAGAATGGCCAGCGATGTCTACCTTGTCGAATAGGAGCCCGTTCAACACTTCAAGAAGCCATTGCTGCGCAGCCTGCTTGTTTTTTATTACAGCTGTTGGTTTACTCTTCCCAAAATCGCCCATTACATCAACTGCATACACACAGCGTTCTTGACTCAGCTGCTTTATATTGGGATACCACATYGTACTGCTCATGGTCATTCCATGCAGAAGCAGCAATGGTTGCTTACTCGAATCGCCGAAGCATAACACATGGGTTTCTCCAAAGGATGTTGGGAGGTACAGTGATTTGTATTCCATTTCAAACATGTCCAAGCTTTTCTCATAACAAAGATAATATTCTTTTTCAACCATTTCATCCTTAAAAATAGACATCAAAATGAAGTCACGTCCTTTTCTGCTTTAATGAACAACCATGCTATCTTACATGTATTCAATAAGATGATCATATTTTCCTTTTATGGATGAGATGAATAAATAAAACAGACATGCAGTGCCTTCATTAGGTCTGCATGTCTATCTCATTATTTTTTAACGGCTGCCAATATCGCAATTTCCTCGCTTGAATGCTCTACATCAAGCGCCACGATGCTGCCGAGTGCAAATTCAGCAGCTATTTGCTCTGCCGTCAGCGCTTTACTATAAATTTTCAACTCATCTACTGCGCCTTTAAACGGAGTATCCCAATAGTTTACCCCCACGCCAAATACACCGCTATTATTAGTAAACACATTTGGGAAGCCGGAGCCTGTAAACTTTTCTTTTCCATTAATATACACCTTGGCTGTGCCGTTATTAACGGTAAATGCAATATGCGTCCATTGTCCAATGTTGATTTTCAGCCCTGTACTCGCATCATACCAAGCAGTGCCAGACCAAAGCATCGTGTTGCTGTTGACTGGGCCTCTTGGCACGAAGCTGATCCAGCTTTCATTCGTTCTTGATCCAAAAAATGCTGTCGCAAAGTTGGTCGCCTCCGCAGGATTAAGCCACATGGATACCGAATAAACATTGCCTTCTATTATACCGTCTGGCAGACGAATGCCTGAAGCGCCGTCTAATACAGCCGCCGACCCCAAAATGCCTGTTCCAAACGTAATGCTGCCTCCCGTATTATCTACTCTATTGCCTGTAATCGTACCCGCAGATACACGCCCTAATGAATCCATTAGATTCGATTCAAAAGCATAATAAGCATTTTCACCATCCGTCACATGTACAATATAGGTCGCTGTTCTATGTCCGGCATCATCAGCTGTTGCAGTGATTGTAGTTGTTCCTAGTCCAACCGCTGTTACTTGCCCTGTATCTGCATTCACAGCAGCGATGTTGGAATCGGCTGAAGACCAAGTAATCGACTTATTAGCTGCATTCACTGGTAAAACATTGACTTCAGGCAAATAAGCTGTGCCAATGGATAACGACTTCTCCGCAGCACCAAGCAGAATTTGTGCAACTAAAACAGAGGCATCAGGCTCGCCAAAAGCCAACCACCCTATTTTC
>NZ_JBFRDK010000334.1:0-2764 GCF_052113545.1 Paenibacillus sp. TAF43_2 | reverse complement strand
TAGATGCTGACGCCTTGCAAAAAGCGGCTGATACCGTATTTGATCGTTTTCCGATGTTTACCGTTAAACTACGTAAAGGTGTGTTTTGGAATTACTTGGATGAAAATACGGAGAAAATTGTGATCGAAGAGGACGAGCAGTATCCATGCCGGGATATTGATCCGAATACGAATAACGGTTACTTATTTAAGGTTTTATATTATCAAAATAGAGTATCAATTGAAGTTTTTCATTCCCTTACGGATGGCAATGGAACCATTGAATTTTTAAAATCACTTTTATACTATTACCTCATATATTTGGGGGAAAACATCGATCCTGAAGGAAAAATTTTGCTCGCGGATACTGGAGTGGATGTGCTTGATATGGAGGACAGCTTTCGCAGGTATTACCAGGATTGTTATGTTGAACGAGTGATAGCGAGCAAATCTTATCATGTTAAAGGTACACGCTTTGAGCACTTCGGAAACAATGTGGTGCACGGCGTTGTTAGTGCTTCTGCATTGAATGCACTTGCCAAGCAAAAGGGCTGTACGATAACAGCGTATTTAACGACATTGCTCATTTACTCTATTTATCAAACAAGAATTAAATTTAGTGAGCAAAATGCCCCGGTGGTCATATCTATTCCAGCCAATTTACGCAAAGCCTTCCCGTCGCGAACGCTTCGCAATTTTTTTGGCGTTGTAAATATCGGAATAAAAGTAACCGAGGACGCTTCATTTGATGAGCTCATTATTCGAGTAAATGAAATGTTAAAGCAGAAAACTGGAAAAGAAAATTTGCAAAATATTATTTATAACAATGTAGCGCTCGAACGCAACAAAGCTACTCTTTTTATTCCGCTGTTTCTCAAAAGCTGGTTTGTTGATTTTGGTTTTCGCACACTAGGAGAAAGCAGAAGAACGATGACGTTATCCAATGTTGGCAACATCATTTTGCCGCAGCAAATGTATAACTATATCGACGTTATTGAGGCTGTAGTCTATCCATCAAATAAAAGCCCAGTAAGCTGCGGCGTCTGTACGGTTAATGATAAGCTGACGATTACGTTTACGAGAAGTATTGTAGAAGCCGATATACTGCAATATTTTTTCTCTTATTTAGCGGCTCAGGCTGGGCTTGACGTGAGAGTATATTCAAATGATTGGGGGAGGAATGGATGAGGTTATGCAATCGATGCAATGTGAGCGTTGACGATCAGCACGACTATTGTCCGTTATGCTCGAGGCCTCTTGGGAATCGCGGGAATAGTGCGTCAGAGTACCCCTCCTATTCAAAATTACATCAAGAAACAGCCGTATTTACACGTACGAAGCTGTTTTTGTTTTTAACGATATCGGCTATAGTACTCTCGATTACGATTAATTTATTAACGTTGCAGCTCAATCCTAAATTGTGGTCTGCGATTGTGACGACCGGGTTAATCTATGCATGGGTTATTGTAAAAGATACGATATTGTCAAAGGCGCATATCGGCAAAAAGATATTGTTTCATTACGCGATATTAGCGCTTTTTTTACTCGTAATCGATATTTTTGTTGGGTTTATGAAGTGGTCAACCACCTATGCCATTCCGCTGTTTGGTATGGCAGCAACTTTTGTGATGACTCTGCTCGCCATTATAAAAAAATCGTTATGGCATAATGATATCGGTTATTTATTAGCTATGTTTTTCATCAGCCTATGTCCTGCGATTTTATTTATTTTTCAATTAGCGGATGTCATTTGGCCAAGTGTGGCAGCGATTGTTTACTCATTGCTCACGATCATCGGCATGATTATTTTCTCGGATCGGCAATTTAAAGAGGAAATAAAGAAACGGTTTCATTTTTAAAAGGTTTAGAAAGATTTAATTCATATCATCGAAGAAAAGGAGCAGATCTCAAAATCATGCTCCTTTTTTTGTTACATATTGACAATTAAATTGTACTAGTGCAATAATACAATCAAGAGATAAGGCAGGTGATGTGTACGTGCTAAATTTTTATGAATTAAAGCTAAACAACAAGGAGCCCGTATACGTGCAGGCGGCATTGTATGTGAAGAGACAAATATTGCTGAGGAAGGCTGAGTCAGGAGATAAGCTGCCGTCTAGGCGAGAAATAGCTGCACAACTGAACATTAATCCGAATACAGTGCAAAAGGCTTTTAAGCTTATGGAGGATGAAGGTTATGTTCGCACGAGCAGTACGCTCGGAAGTGTTATTTATGTAGATGAGGCGATCTTAAAGCAAATTGAAGCTAAGCTGACGGATGAGTTAGTGAAAGCGTTTATTGGCTCCGCTAAGGAGATTCATTTGTCGTTCCAACAAGTCATCTCCCTCATTAGCGAGCGTTGGGAATAGTTTTTTTTGGCGTATCTGTACTACTACTATAATACAATTGAGGTGGTATCATGAGAACCTTTTATCGACTGCTGCAATATGAATTTTCAACCTGGTTGAAAGCGATTATGCTGCTTTGCACAGCTGTAATCGTTATCCCTCTTTATCTGCTCCACATGTTTGTCAAAGACTATGGTGAATATACCGTTCACGAGCGCTATGAAAATATTTATGCCTCTTCAGGCTGCATCATCGTATTCCTCCTATGCATAGCAGCAGCATGCGGATTTTTCTTAAAGACGATTTATGCAGGTTATTGGGGCAGTAAAAGTATATACATGTTTTTATCACTGCCTGTAAGGCGTGAATCGATTTATTTTAGCAAAATCGTTGTTTTTGTCATTTGCTTGCTCATGCTGCTCGGGTCGCAGCTAATT
>NZ_JBFRDK010000333.1:0-2768 GCF_052113545.1 Paenibacillus sp. TAF43_2 | reverse complement strand
CAGTAAACGTGTTTAGGATAAGCCCTCGACCGATTAGTATTCGTCAGCTACACACATTGCTGTGCTTCCACCCCGAACCTATCAACCTCGTCGTCTTCAAGGGGTCTTACATACTGGGAAATCTCATCTTGAGGGGGGCTTCACGCTTAGATGCTTTCAGCGCTTATCCCGTCCGTACTTGGCTACCCAGCGGTGCTCCTGGCGGAACAACTGGTACACCAGCGGTACGTCCATCCCGGTCCTCTCGTACTAAGGACAGCTCCTCTCAAATTTCCTGCGCCCGCGACAGATAGGGACCGAACTGTCTCACGACGTTCTGAACCCAGCTCGCGTACCGCTTTAATGGGCGAACAGCCCAACCCTTGGGACCTACTTCAGCCCCAGGATGCGATGAGCCGACATCGAGGTGCCAAACCTCCCCGTCGATGTGGACTCTTGGGGGAGATAAGCCTGTTATCCCCAGGGTAGCTTTTATCCGTTGAGCGATGGCCCTTCCATTCGGTACCACCGGATCACTAAGCCCKACTTTCGTMCCTGCTCGACTTGTAGGTCTCGCAGTCAAGCTCCCTTATGCCTTTGCACTCTTCGAATGATTTCCAACCATTCTGAGGGAACCTTTGGGCGCCTCCGTTACATTTTAGGAGGCGACCGCCCCAGTCAAACTGTCCACCTGACACGGTCCCCGAACCGGTTTCACGGTTCTAGGTTAGAACTCCGATACGATCAGGGTGGTATCCCAACGTTGCCTCCACACAAGCTGGCGCTCATGCTTCWWAGGCTCCCACCTATCCTGTACAGATCGTACCAAAGTTCAATATCAAGTTACAGTAAAGCTCCATGGGGTCTTTCCGTCTTGTCGCGGGTAACCTGCATCTTCACAGGTATTAAAATTTCACCGGATCTCTCGTTGAGACAGCGCCCAAGTCGTTACGCCATTCGTGCGGGTCAGAATTTACCTGACAAGGAATTTCGCTACCTTAGGACCGTTATAGTTACGGCCGCCGTTTACTGGGGCTTCGGTTCACAGCTTCGGGTTACCCCTAACCGCTCCCCTTAACCTTCCAGCACCGGGCAGGCGTCAGCCCGTATACTTCGCCTTACGGCTTCGCACAGACCTGTGTTTTTGCTAAACAGTCGCTTGGGCCTTTTCACTGCGGCCCCCTCGGGCTATTCACCCTACCGAGGCACCCCTTCTCCCGAAGTTACGGGGTCATTTTGCCGAGTTCCTTAACGAGAGTTCTTCCGCGCGCCTTAGCATGCTCTGCTCGCCTACCTGTGTCGGTTTGCGGTACGGGCACCTAGATCTCACTAGAGGCTTTTCTTGACAGCCGGAGTACATGACCTTCGCTACTGCAATTTTCGCTCCCCATCACAGCCCAGCCTAATAGTGTGCGGATTTGCCTAYMSAYYAGCCTCACTGCTTGGACGGACTATTCCATCAGTCCGCGTCACTGCCCTTCTGTGTCACCCCATYGCTCAAACRATCTTCGGTGGTACAGGAATTTCAACCTGTTGTCCATCCACTACGCCTTTCGGCCTCGCGTTAGGTCCCGACTTACCCTGAGAGGACGAGCCTTCCTCAGGAACCCTTAGGCTTTCGGCGGACAAGATTCTCACTTGTCTTTTCGTTACTCATACCGGCATTCTCACTTGAATACAGTCCACCAGTCCTCACGGTCCAACTTCAATCCGTATTCAACGCTCCCCTACCCAAGTACCWWAYGGTACATGTCATAGCTTCGGTGGTGTGTTTAGCCCCGTTACATTTTCGGCGCAGAGTCACTCGACCAGTGAGCTATTACGCACTCTTTAAATGATGGCTGCTTCTAAGCCAACATCCTGGTTGTCTTTGCAACTCCACATCCTTTCCCACTTAACACACACTTGGGGACCTTAGCTGATGATCTGGGCTGTTTCCCTCTTGACAATGGATCTTAGCACTCACTGTCTGACTCCCGAGTAGCACGTCTATGGCATTCGGAGTTTGACTGGACTTGGTAACCCTTGGCGGGCCCCGCACCCAATCAGTGCTCTACCTCCACGACGCTCATTCCTCGAGGCTAGCCCTAAAGCTATTTCGGGGAGAACCAGCTATCTCCGAGTTCGATTGGAATTTCTCCGCTACCCCCACCTCATCCCCGCATTTTTCAACATGCGTGGGTTCGGGCCTCCAGTGCGTGTTACCGCACCTTCACCCTGGACAGGGGTAGATCACACGGTTTCGGGTCTACGACCACGTACTTATTCGCCCTATTCAGACTCGCTTTCGCTACGGCTCCGTCTTCCCGACTTAACCTTGCACGTGATCGTAACTCGCCGGTTCATTCTACAAAAGGCACGCCATCACCCATTTAACGGGCTCTGACTTTTTGTAAGCGCACGGTTTCAGGTTCTTTTTCACTCCGCTTCCGCGGTGCTTTTCACCTTTCCCTCACGGTACTGCTTCACTATCGGTCACCAGGGAGTATTTAGCCTTGGCAGATGGTCCTGCCGGATTCCGACGGGGTTTCTCGTGTCCCGCCGTACTCAGGATCCGTCTCGGAGGGTGCTTGCTTTCGGYTACAGGGCTTTTACCTGCTCTGGCGGGCCTTTCCAGACCTCTTCGCCTACCAAACACTTTTGTAACTCCRTGTGAGACGTCCTACAACCCCWAGRMRCAAGCTYSTTRGTTTGGGCTAATCCGCGTTCGCTCGCCGCTACTGACGGAATCACTATTGTTTTCTCTTCCTCAGGGTACTTAGATGTTTCAGTTCCCCTGGTATGCCTCT
>NZ_JBFRDK010000332.1:0-2769 GCF_052113545.1 Paenibacillus sp. TAF43_2 | reverse complement strand
GCTTACCGAAGGTAAGTCTGGAGGTCGGGTGGCTTTCGCTTGCCCATAATCCTATGAAGCAAGCATAGACAAGAATAGAAAAAAGCAGTACAGGAATAGCTCTCCTGTACTGCTACCAATACTCCCGTTCAAAGCGAGCTATTCCTCAGCGAGCTTGATGCTTATGGGACAGCCCCTTTGCTTTTTAACTATTTTTTTGATTGTTTCTTTTTTGCTCTCGAAATATAGGATCTCTCGCTTTTATTGCGTTTATGCGAACGGTTTGATCTGTTTTCTTGTTCGCCACCTACTTGATTTTCATCAACATAGCAATATTCATAAAGGTGTTTTTCACAAGGAACACAGTGATGACGTGTAACAACGTTTACTTGGTGAACTACCTCTACGATTTGTGGATGGAAAACATCTCTGGTAACCGTTACTGGAGGATCATATACCCGGACTGTCGGACAAAATGGTCTGCAAGACAATATTGTCAGCTCCTTTCCTAGTAGTCTTCTATACAATATGAAACTCCCTTATACAATGCTTGTGCTACTGCCTTGCGAGACAAATGAGGATAGAGAAGCGCTAGGTTAATGCAATGGTTCGATCAAAAAAAACTAGAGATTGGACTTCTGATTGAAGTCTGATAATATGGGAGCAAGGCCTCTACTCTTAGAGGCCTATATTTTTATAAGGAGGAAGCAGCAAATGATGCGAACCATCGTCCAAACCTTGCCGCTGCGCAATACGTCTTTAGGGGGTGAAGTATACTATGAACCATAGTCTGCCCTTAGATACCCTTAGAGATCAACTAAGGCATCAGCTCGTAGTTTTGGGCGAAGAGAAGCAAGCTTTTCTTGATGCACATGCGCCCAAACAGGAGTCAGAGCGTAAGCAAATCTATCAATTTATTACCGAATATGTACAGTTTGTCGAGAAAGAGCTGAAATCATCGGATGAGCGATTGCCATCAACCGTATTTATAGGCTGCGAGGTTACCATTTCTTATTTGGATGACGCTACCTCAGATACGTTCAAAATTGTTTATCCCCATGACGCAGATCCGGAGCAGAATAACATTTCGTTCCTCTCTCCTGTCGGAAGACAGCTGCTGATGAGCCGTATAGAAGATATTATATCGGTTGAGACGCCAGCTGGAGCTATGCGCATGCGAATGCTTCATATTCAATAGAACTAGAAAAAAACCGCTGAAGCTATAGCTTCAGCGGTTTTTTAGTATACTTTCTATTCTGAGAGGCTTAATTAACCTCTGTTAGTTTGAAGTCTGATCACGTTCCAAGATGCTTTGCCGAGCAACGCTTTAACGTTTCCATTATCAGCTTTGGCAGTCCCGCGGTTATGAGGAACAACGTTGCTTGGGTTCGTTTTCGTATTATTGGCTTTCAAATCATCATGCTCCAAAACGATATGCTCGATAATGCTTACATTGCCGAAGCTGCGAACATCTACATCTAGCTCAAGTCCTTCGGATAAATGACGATTGACGGCGAAAATAGTAATTTCGCCTAGCTCCTCATTGAATACGCTGATTGCTTCTAAATAAGGCACGTCAGTGAAATCCTTGGAATCGTATTTCGGTGATGAAATTATCGGATGAAGCACGGTTCCTCTTCCATAAACGGAAGCGTGAAGATAAGGATAATAGGTCGTTTGCAGCCATAATGGCCCGCCGGTCTCTGTCATTATTGGCGCGATGACATTAATCAGTTGAGCGATACATGCCATTTTTACGCGGTCCGCGTGTTTGAGCAGCGTAATTAGGAAACAGCCTACAGCCAGTGCATCCTCAAGTGTATACACATCCTCGAATTCAGGTGGAGCTACTTGCCAAAGCTCTTCTGCTCGGCTTGAGCCGATCGAGTTCCATACATTCCACTCATCAAGCGAGAGCATTAGCTTTTTCTTGCTCCGTTTCTTTGCCTTCATATAATCGCAAATGGCTGTTACGCTGTAAATGAACTGATCCATATCAAGCGATTTTGCCAAGAAGTTGGAGGAATCGTTTTCGTTATTGTTGTAATACGTATGAAGCGATAGGAAGTCCACTTGATCATAGGTAAGGTCAAGCACGGTTGCTTCCCACTCCGCGAAAGTGCTCATGCCGCTGGATGAGCTGCCACAAGCAACAAGCTCGATGGATGGATCGACCCAGCGCATTGCTTTGGCCGTTTCATTCGCGAGTCTTCCATATTCCACAGCAGTTTTTGCCCCGATTTGCCAAGGTCCGTCCATCTCATTCCCTAAGCACCAGGTTTTAAATTTATGAGGCTCTTTATAGCCATGTGAAATGCGAAGATCGCTGTAGTAAGACCCTGATGGATGGTTGCAATATTCAACAAGGTTTCTAGCCGCATCAATGCCGCGTGTTCCAAGATTTACAGCCATCATCACTTCTGAGCCGACAAGCTTCGCCCAATCTGCAAATTCGTTTGTTCCTACTTCATTCGTTTCTGTTGTCCACCATGCAAGATCAAGAAGACGTTTGCGCTCGGATTTAGGCCCGACGCCATCCTCCCAATTATAGCCGGATACAAAATTTCCTCCTGGATAACGTATAATTGGCACATTCAAAGAGCGAATGGCCTCCAACGCATCGCCGCGGAAGCCGTTTTCATCTGCGGTAGGGTGGCCGGGCTCGTAAATTCCGCCATATACTGCTCTGCCTAAGTGTTCAATGAATGATCCATAGAGCCGTGGGTCGACTGCGGAAAGTGTGAAATTTTTATCAATATGCATCGTAGATTTCATAGACATAAATAATTC
>NZ_JBFRDK010000331.1:0-2783 GCF_052113545.1 Paenibacillus sp. TAF43_2 | reverse complement strand
AGCCAAGCGGTAAGGCAACGGACTTTGACTCCGTCATTCTCAGGTTCGATCCCTGAATCCCCAGCCATTTATATGCGGAAGTGGCTCAGCGGTAGAGCATCGCCTTGCCAAGGCGAGGGTCGCGGGTTCGATTCCCGTCTTCCGCTCCAATTTTACACATCCAAAACACCTTGCAATGCAGGGTGTTTTTTTGTTATGAATAAGACATTAATAATGATGAGGGGTTCGCGATGCGCAAATTAGTATTTTTTGTAGGCGGTGCAGGAGCAGGCAAGACGACATTGGCAAAAGCGCTGGCGAAGAGGCGCAGTGTGGCCATTATAGATATGGATACGGTGCTTAGGCCGGCAGCTGTTGCGCTCATGACGCAGGCAGGACTTGATCCGAATGACCGGGATTCAAATCTCTATAAGAAACTGTGCCGCGATTTAGGTTATCGCATTACGATGGATGCTGCACTTGAGAATATTGCTAATGACGGCGATATATTTGTAATCGGGCCCTTCACGAAAGAAACAGAGACCCCGGACTGGATTGAGCAGGAGCTCTTCGCAATCGGGGCCTCTTTATCAGACGTTGAGGTAAAGGTCGTATTCGTTTATCTCCGTGACGACAAGGTGCATTATGAACGAATTGTGCAAAGGGGATCTATACTCGATCAGTATAAGCTGGACAACTGGAGCGAGTTTAGTCCGTCTTTAGTGAGGAGAGAGCTGAAATGGAACATTCCAGCATCCTCAGTGCTTTATTTTGACAACTCCACCCCTCTGAACGAGCACTCTTTAGCATCTCTGGATCAATTCGTGTATGGTGGAGACGCGTTCTAATAGCACGAACATAACAGCAGTTGAGTACCGTATTAGCATTAAAGCTTACTAGCCGTTAGTTGTTCGAAAAGCTCCTTCGTTCTGGCGGCGTCTTTCTCATTAAAAATAACGGTTAAGCCGTCAAGCTGCATGGTTATGTACGGCGGTGAGTTTTTAAATACATATAGCTTGGCAGCACCCAGCTTCTCTAAGGAAAAGTTGCCGCGGGCATATTCCGCTGTCGCTGTGCCATTTGTTCTAAATCCGCTTGGGAGCGTTTCTTCAAGCGCAATTCCCTTAACGTCACTTAAATTAAAGCTGTAATCATATAAAGGATAATCGATGGACACGATACCGTCCTCTTTAATAGTTAGAGTAGGAGCCGTATTGTCAGATTGCACAATAAAAGCAGTCAAAGGAATGACGATCACAAGGGCAAGCACGATGCCGCCGTATTGAATCCATTTTCCAGCCCGGGTTGCCATATTGACCGTTGTTCCAATTCCAACACGCTTAGGAACCATGATCGTTTGATCATCCGGGTTGTAGTAAGTAGAGCCATTAATCCAGTAGTGGTCGTCATCGGCTACAATACTTTGGCCGTCTGTTTCGGCAAGGCTTTCTTCAACCGCCTGTATCTTGTTATGTACAAAAAAGATGCTGCACAGCGGCAAGAGGGATACCATGACAATACCAATCATCCACTGCGTAAAGCTTAGCGAGCTCCCCTGTGTTAAAATCATATAGGCAACAAAAGCATTAATGCTCTCAAAAACAGCAAGGCTAGGCCAAAGCATGGACCAATAACGACGTGCTGCGCGGTTAATAGCGGCGTTGATGTCGTGGTTTTTGCTGTATACCTTCGTCTTCATTTTGCCAAAGGCAGTGTAAATGACGAATAAGATCGCTGTCATCGCAAGTGAGGCAATCCCGGTCATTTTTAAGAGAACGTCGCTGTTAAACAAGGAAACGATAATTGGGACGACAGATAATAGAGCAGGAATTAGGAACCAATAGGGAGAAACAAGCATCGATTTTTTGAGCTGCGTTACTTTGGTATCGATACGGATCACTCGTTTTTCTCCGACAAACCATTGTTTATCCCGTTTGAGAGCAGCGGCTTTATGATGGATTTTGTTGAAAGGAAGTTTGGATGTATACAAAAAAATTGCAAACCAAAGCAGCATGTAAGTAAAGGCTAATGAAAAGTATTTATCGAGCAGGAAAAAAGGCACTAAGGTTATTAACGTAATGCCAGCATACGAAAAATATGATTTTTTATATTTTTCTTGAAGCTGCTTCATTTCTGCATCCTCGAAGGCATGTGCAGGAAACGTAACGCCAAACAATATATGATTGCTTGGTACGGCTTGCTTCAAAAACATAACAAGAATAGTGATGTAGGCAATAGCTGCTGGAACGATTAAAATAATATTGTTCATGAAAGGTCTCCTATTCTGGCAGGGGATGATTTTTGCTCATTGCGGCTTTAAAGATGTTCGAGCAAATGTGCATAAATTGTTCTTGCTCGATACCTTTGAGACTAGCCTCAGAAATAACAAGCTTTAATTCATGCTCCAGCTTTTGGCTAAAATCGGYTTGCTTGCTCCATTCGGTGCGTACCTTGGCCCCATGACGGCGATCAATAGATATGTATCCCTCGTTTTTGAGAAGGGCATAGGCTTTGTTCACGGTCATGGCATTTACCCCTAAATCATCAGCGAGCTGTCTTACCGTTGGCAATTTCTCCCCATAATTGAGTCCGCCTACGCCAATTCCGATGACAATTTGGTTGCGGAGCTGGACGTAGATCGGTATATCACTGTTGTAGTCGAGCGTCATAATCATTGGATCACCCCTAGCAATAAAGTATCATTTGTATTAGAGATGTTAATACAGATTATACAAAATGTCAAAATGCGGCTGAATCATTTGGACAGGCAGTCCCTGGCATGGCTATAATAAACAGAAGAAGAC
>NZ_JBFRDK010000330.1:0-2904 GCF_052113545.1 Paenibacillus sp. TAF43_2 | reverse complement strand
GCTTTTATGCGGGCTGTAAAGGAAGATTTGGAATGGGAGCTCGTATTTCCAGATACCAAAGATATAGAGTATAACGAGCTATGGACCGGCGATCTGGATGCATGGCGCAAGCTTGGCAAAAAGGTTATCCCCTACAAAACGGTGCGCGCTCGTGAAATATGGCAAGCGATTATTGAATCCGCATGGAAGTCAGCCGAGCCTGGCGTTGTCTTTATGGAGTATTATAATCAAATGTCGAACAGCTGGTATTTCAATCCCATTATTAGTACGAACCCTTGCGGTGAACAAGGCTTGCCGGGCTGGGGCGTCTGCAACTTGTCAGCTGTAAACCTATCGAAGTTTTATGATGAAGAGCAGCATGACGTTGCTTGGGATGAACTTGCTAAAGTTACACGCTGGTCTGTAAGGTTTCTTGATAATGTCATCGACAAAACACCCTATCATTTTGAAGAAAATGAGCGCAATCAGAAGCTTGAGCGGCGTATCGGGCTCGGAACGATGGGACTAGCTGAGCTTATGATTAAGCTGCGTATCCGATATGGCAGTGCAGAGTCGTTGGTTTTTCTAGATAAGCTGTATGGATTTATGGCTAGGGAGTCTTATTTGGCGTCATCGGAAATCGCTGCTGAGAAAGGTTCATTCCAAGCGTTTGAAGCTGATAAATATGTACAGAGCGGATTTATGAAGCAATTGATAGCCGAATTTCCGGAGATTGGCGACAGTGTGGCTTTGAACGGCATGCGAAATGTGACGGTCATTACACAAGCGCCAACAGGAAGCACTGGAACAATGGTCGGGACGTCTACGGGAATCGAGCCTTATTTTGCCTTCGAATACTATCGTCAGAGCCGTCTCGGTTTTGACAAACAAGATGTTCCGATTGCAGCGTCTTGGAAGGCGGCTCATCCGGGGGAGGAGCTACCAGATTATTTTGTAACCTCGATGAGCTTGTCTGCTGAGGATCATATTCGGGTACAGGCGGCTATACAGCGCTGGGTGGACAGCTCTATTTCCAAAACAGCGAATTGCCCGGCAGATTTCACAGTGGAAGAAACGGGCAGATTGTATGAGCTTGCTTTTGAGCTCGGCTGCAAGGGCGTGACGATTTACCGAGATGGCAGTCGTGATGTTCAAGTTCTCTCAACGTCGTCTAAAGAAGAGAAAACAGAAGCTCCATTTGACGCGGATTTGGTGGAAGCCGTTGTCCGAGCAGCCGTGCAACCTGAGCAGGAGCTGGATAAGCAGTACAAACGCAGACCGCAGATGCTGCGGGGTGCGACCTATAAGGTGAATACACCATTTGGCATGGCTTATATTACGATAAATGATCTGAATGGCACACCGGCAGAAATTTTCTTGAACGTAGGCAAGGCAGGTTCGGATGTGTTTGCGATGGCTGAAGCATTAGGGCGTGTATGCTCATTGTTTCTGCGGTATGGCGATCATGGAAATAAGGTGAAGCTGCTCGTCAAACATTTGAAAGGAATCGGTGGCTCGGGGGCAATTGGATTCGGAGTCAACCGAGTGGAGTCCATTGCGGATGCCGTTGCAAAATCGCTTGAGATTCATATGGAGAATGGGACGGAGCAGGAGACTGCAGCGAAAATAGTTCAAAGAGAAGAAGCAGCAGCGTCTGCGGATTATACGGCAATCTCCAAATCTTCTGTAGACACTTCTTCCGTAGATTTGTGCCCCTCTTGCGGTTCGGCAGCGCTTATTAATATAGAAGGCTGCAAGCAGTGTACGCAGTGCGGCTTTAGCAAGTGTAATTGATAGGGTATAGAAATGAATTAGGCAAGCAAAAAAGAGAACCTCGTGACCACGTGGTTCTCTTTTTTATTTTGTGTAGTCTTTCCAATAATGCAAAGAGTTAGGCTGGCTCTGGAAAGATATGATGACGCTCCAGCAGCGTCCACAATTGTTCGACGATATCTTCAGCAGGATAGGGCATGGAACGAATGATCCACCATTCCAGCAGTCCAATTGCCGCTGAAGCCAGAAATTGCACCATAATCTCCTTGTTCATATCCTGATTGATGCCGCTCATATCAATATTCACCTCAATATTTTGCAGCATTCCTTCCATCAGTCGGTTTCGAAACGTAGGAACACCTTTGCTCGTTAACAATGTGGTATAGATGAAAGCATGTTTTTCCAAGTACTTGAATGTACGCAGCAACAACGTTTTGGGTGATGGCTGGAATGCATCGTCTGGGGGCATACAGCTCTCAAACAATTGTGTTAAATAAACCTCAATACATTGATTCAGCAGATCAAACTTGTCAACATAATGCAAATAAACAGTACCTCGGTTTACATTGGCACGTTCCGCAATTTCGTTAATGGTTACTTGCTCAAAATTTTTCTCTGCAATTAGCTCGACAAAAGCCTTCATGATGGCTTCTTTTGTTTTGAGTACTCGTCTATCCAAAGTATGACTCCTTTTGAGCGGTTTTAGACATTTGCTCTCGATCTGTTGATTAATCAACACTTTCGCTGATTTTACCGATTGAAGAGCAGCATCTGCGCTGATATGATCATTATATTGAACAGATGTTGTTTAATCAACGAATGTTCAAAAAAATAGAGCGATATTCATTTCACTTGAAATATATAATAGGGCGGAGATGCTTTGTGAAAATATTAGTTTATGGTGCAGGCGTGTTGGGCAGCTATCTTGCACATGTGTTAGCGCGTGGAGGCAATGAGGTTACCGTACTTGCCAGAGGAAAAAGATATGAAGAGCTGACGAAAGACGGCATCGTTATTCGTCATTATTTTCAGCGTAAGACGACGGTGGACAAAGTGAGAGTTATTCATCATTTGTCATCAGAAGAATTGTATGATCTCATTTTTGTGGTAATGAAATACAATGATTTTCCATCAGTGCTGCCCGTGCTGCCC
>NZ_JBFRDK010000329.1:0-3223 GCF_052113545.1 Paenibacillus sp. TAF43_2 | reverse complement strand
GAAGTAAGGCAATCGGTGTGGAGCTTCATATCGTTCTGGAACGTTTTTTCTTATTCGGTCGTTAACTTTATTGCTGTAATTGTATTTTTATTGATGACCGTCACACTCGCTTATCCGCTGACTGTCAAACATTTGCCAGGGCGCAGCTGGTATAAGTTGTTTCTGCTTATCGTCATTTCGATGGGAAGCGGGATGATTAATGAGTACCTATTCGTTCGGAGCCTGGAAATGGTCAATACGATTATTCCGCAAATGATATTCGGCTTTTTTAATTTAGCGGCGGTTTTTGTTCTCAAAAGTATTTTCAACGGGAGATACGCCGACTTAAAGACTGAGGCCGAGCTGTCGGGAAAAGGGGAACTGCATACGTTTTTCACTCTGTTTATCCCAAAAATATGGAAGCCACTGCTTGCGCTTGGCGTGCTCCATTTCGTCGTATTATGGAACTCATACTTACCAGCGTTAATTTATATTTCTAATATGGAGCTGCAAACACCGATAATGAAATTAGTACAGTTAGCAAGCTCAGGAGGAGAACTGGACAGTACATTAATGCTGCAGCTTGGAGCATTGACAAGCCTGCCGTCAGTTATGTTATTTCTTATATTCCGGAGATGGCTGACTTCCGAGATATTTATCGGTCAGATCAGAAAGCTTTAGCATTATATTTGGAGGGAGCTTGGCTAAGGCCTGCTTCCTTTTTTTGATTTCAATGAGAATTCACCATATATTAGAGTAACTTAATAGTTAACTATACAATAGGTTTGTCACGGGTTTTCAAAGTAATAGTTGACAAACAAGTTAATGAAGACGTATTCTTGTTACGAAATAGTTGTTATTTCAGTTTATTATTAACTTTTTAATTAATCTTATGAACGTCATCAAAATATCAATGGAGAGGCAGTGTGATTAATAATGTCTTTAAATACGGTAAATGCTTCACAAGTGAGCATCCCTCGAGCTGAGTATCCTCGGCCAGATTGGCAGCGCTCGGAATGGTTGAATTTGAATGGAGCATGGTCCTTTGAATTTGATCATGAGAATCGCGGCATCGGTGCAGATTGGCATAAATCGAAGGGGCAATCCTTAAAGTCGGAAATCACTGTTCCTTTCTCCTGGTCAAGCCCGTTGTCGGGAATCGGAAGCAATGATAAAGGCATCGCTTGGTACGATAAGAAAGTGGATTGGGCACCAAAGCTAGCTGATGCCCGAGTAATCCTTCGCTTCGGAGCGGTCGATTTTAAGTCCGACGTATGGGTAAATGGGATCTCCATTGGTTCGCATGAAGGCGGATATGGCCATTTCGAATTTGATGTAACAGACGTTTGGTTAATCGACAGCACAAACTCGATTACGGTTCGTGTTGAAGATTTTGATCATTCATTCCAAGGCCGTGGCAAGCAAGGTTATGGAGAAATTCGCGGCATTTGGCAGCCCGTATGGCTGGAGGCTCGTCCTCAAAACTATGTACAGGATTCGAAGTTTAATACAAAATTGGACGGTACTATACAAGTTACGACTAGAGTGATAGCAAGCCGCGCAGGTCATGCTCAGCTTTCCTTCTTGTTTGCAGAAGGAGCTGTATCACATCAATTTGACGCAGAGCTGACAGAAGGAGCCAATACGATCAGCACTTCATTTGTAGTGGCAGATCCTAAGCTATGGAGTCCAGAATCTCCTTTCTTATATGAAGGCGAAGTTTCCCTGTCCAGCAATGGCCAGTCGGATGTTATAAGCACTTATTTCGGTATTCGTGAAATTTCAACTGCTCTTGTAGGCGATCGGAATTATCGCTGGATTATGTTGAATGGCAAACCAGTTTATTTGAATGGAACGTTGGATCAATCCTTCCATCCAACCGGATTTTTCACGTACCCGTCCGATCAAGAAATGCATGATGAAATTTTCCTTTTGAAACGTTTAGGATTGAACTTTGTTCGGATTCACATAAAGCCGGAAGAGCCGCGCAAGCTTTATTGGGCCGACAAACTTGGAATTCTCGTGATGGAGGATATGCCATGCTTCTGGGGGGACCCGGATGAGCAGGCACGGCTTGCTTACGAGAGTGAAGCGCGTGAAATTATTGATCGTGACTACAATCACCCGTCGATTTTCTCTTGGGTTATGTTTAATGAGACATGGGGCTTGAAAACGGAAAGTGAATCCGCGTCACTAACAACAGATGCATCACATCCGCAAAATTATTTGCCGCAAACGCAGGAGTGGGTTCGTTCCATCTATCGTTGGGCCAAACAGGTTGATCCAACCCGTATAGTTGAAGATAACTCACCATGTAACTATGATCATGTGGAGTCTGATATTAACACTTGGCATTTCTACATTAATGGCTACAAAGAGCTGCGCAACCATGTAACAGAGGTCGTTGATAAAACGTTCGTAGGTTCTACCTTTAACTATACTGCGGGCAATGTACAATCAGATGCACCATTAATGAACAGCGAATGCGGCAATGTGTGGGGGATCGAAGGCGGAGCAGGAGATAGCGACTTAGCCTGGCATTACCGCTATATGATGAATGAATTCCGCCGTCATGATAAAATGTGCGGTTTCGTATTTACAGAATTCCGCGATGTAGTAAATGAGTTTAACGGTTATTACCGTTTGGACGGCACCGACAAGCATTTTGGCTACGAGTGGTTCGTTCCCGGCATGACGATCGCAGATTTGCACTCGCCTGATTTTATCGTTATTGATGCACCTCCTTGTCAAACGCTGGATACAGGCGCACAGGTTACAGTAGAGCTTTTGCGTTCCAGCTTCTCGGATCGTTATCATGGTCAAGCGCTTCAGCTGGCATGGGAGCTGTCGTATGATCATTTTGGTGTACGTACTGTCGCACAATCAGGACAAGAAATCATTGACTGGAACGGATTCGGCGTAAGTGCATTGCAGCCGMTTTCCTTGAAAATGCCTCAGCAGGATGCGGTTGCGGTAATTGCAGTACGTCTCTTGTCTTCCGATGGCAAAACGATTACACGCAACTTTGTTACTTTCGACGTTCGCAGCGGTCAAACCAATGGGAAATACGAGGTTGACGGCCAAACGATAAGCGTGCCGGTTGCAAGCTTCACCGATAGCGAGTGGCCGCATAGCTGGAATTCGTTGCAGAATCAAAAAGTGAATGGCGGAATTGCAGGACAATTTACGTATGATGTACAGCTGCCATCCATTTCGGAGCAAACGATGATTTATGATATTGAAC
>NZ_JBFRDK010000328.1:0-3230 GCF_052113545.1 Paenibacillus sp. TAF43_2 | reverse complement strand
AGATAATAGCGGCCAATATTTAAAGGTGCGTCTGACGGCAAATGATTTGCCTGACCTATTTTATTTGAAACCGGGTCATTTGCCTATTTATAAAAATTCATTGCTGTCTCTTAATCAATTGCAAGCAACGAGCAGAAATAAGTACCCAGCTGAAATAGAGGGGGAAACACTTGGCTTRCCGCTCATATCCTTCTCTGAGTATGTGTATTATCGACCAAGTATTTTTGAAGAGGTGGGCGTTAGCGTTCCGCAAACCTTAGGACAATTTATGGATGTGCTGAATCAAATTAAATTGCACGGCAAATATATTCCGATTGCTATCGGGGGCAAAGATGATTGGACCTTCTATCCATTTATTGAATTTGGACCGCCAATCTTTGCGAAGGACGAGAACTATTTAGCCAATATTTCAAACGAATTGAAGCCATTCGGAGAAGGCTCAGCCTTTGGCAAAGCAGCCGATATGCTCAAGACGATCGCGGAAAATAAATTAGCTGGCCCCAACGCGCTCGAAATTGGCTTTGATCAGGCGAAACAATTGTTTCAGTCCAAAGAAGCGGCAATGATTGCACTCGGTCAATGGTATTACTCGGATCATGTGGCAAAAGTGAGCAATGATGAGGATATAGGTGCATTTGCGCTGCCGTGGAGGGAAACGACCAAAGAATCGCTGCTTTCTGTAACGATGCCGGACCAGTATATGGCGATTAACAAAAACTCCAAAAACAAAGAAGAAGCGATACAATTTCTGGAATGGGTATTCAGCCCCGAGGTTTATCAGGCTTTTATAAATAACTCACAAAGCTCATCGACGTTAACGGATGTTCAGTCCATACTTCCCTTTTTTAATGAGGAGAATAAAGAGCATCCATTTGTGCCTTTTATGTATTCCGCGTTAGATGAGAAATTTGTACAAGTGAAAAACGCAGCGCAGTATGATGAGAAAAAGCTGGCGCAAGAAATTTTTGCAGGGGAGTCAGTAGCAGGCATTCAGAACAAGATGAATGAAAACTGGAGCAAAGCAGTGCAATATGTTCAGCATAATTAAAGCCTATCGATGTATGAGGGGGAGTAAGATGCCGAAATACCAAGCCTTTATCGTGGATGACGAGCCTTTAGCCAGATTAGCGCTTCGGGAATATATCGCTTTAACTTCAACTGATATTGAAATTGCGGGAGAGGCTGGCGACGGAGAAGAAGCATTGCATCTTTTAAAGGATCGTCAGGATATCGACATCATCTTTGCAGATATAAAGATGCCGCGCATGAATGGTGTGGAGCTTCTTGCAGCACTTAGGGATGTGTCCTTCGAACGCCCGCCGCTTATTATTATGCTTAGTGCATATGGCGACTATGGCTATGTAAGAGACTCATTTGTGCTTGGGGCGTTTGATTATATGCTAAAGGCGAAATTGGATGAACATTATATTGCGCCAGTGCTGAATAAGACAGTGGAGGAATTGAATAGGCGCAAGAGGAGCAAGGCTGCGGAACCTGAATTGTCTGTTCTAGATGAAGACGAAATGGTTTGTTCCATGCTTCACCAACTGTCGGTGTCAGATGGATTGAGCACATCCGATTGCGAACTCGATGAACAATTGAAATTAGGATTGATTATCGTTCGGAAACAGTTGGGCGAGAAAAATCAGAAGGTAGCCTTCATTAGATTATCTCAAGTGGTTCACTTCGAGCATACGAAGCAAATCATTATGCAAACCATTAGAACCGTAACGAACACGGATAGAAATGAAGGAATATGCCGCGTTTGTCGTCATGATGAACGGAACTATATCCTGTATTTCACCTTCCCTGAGCAATGCAGTGCGATGGCTATTCGAAGTTTGACCCAAGCCGTCTTAACGGATGTGAAAATAAGGCTGCGGCAGTTTTTGAATCTCCATTTATCGATTGGTATCAGTGACTCCGCCAATGGAGTCAGGCAGTGGAATCGTTTGTTCCGTCAAGCTGAACGGCTTTCCCTTCTTAGTTACTATCAAGGATATGACCACTTGATCTATCCAGAAGCCGAACGATCAATGGGTGCAGAGAAGGACAATTGGAAAGACGCATGGGCGCCATTTAAGCTCGAGCTGCTGCAAGCGCTAAAAGATACCGACCCTATGCGATGGAAACAGTCCATTCAGCACGGATTCAAGCTGCTGATTGAATACTTTCCATCCTCGCCTGAGCCTATCAAAAAAGCACTCAGCGATTTGATCTGGGAAACGGGTACGCTGATGCATGAACGAGGAATGTCGTGGGATAAGCTGCATGAAAGATTTCCTCAACCGGTTGAGCATGTCCGGAGTATAGAGACATGGGATGACACCATGGAATGGCTGCAATTATTTCTTGATGCCTTGCRTGATAAGCTGCATCCTAAACTCGACAAAACAGCTGCTTGGCTGAGCCCTGTTGTAGCGAAAGCCAAAGCGATATTAGATAATCATTTTAATGAAGATTTGCATTTGTCTACGATTTGCGCCATGGTCGGGGTCAGTGACAGTTATCTTAGCAAACAATTTGCGAAAGAAATCGGTATTAATTTTATCAACTATTTGACCAATCTAAGAATTGAAAAAGCGAAAGAAGGACTAGAGAACGGGTTGAAAATTTACGATGTAGCAGAAAGTGTAGGGTATGTTAATCCTGAGCATTTCAGCCGAATTTTTAAGAAGGTGACGGGACTTAGTCCAGTAACCTATCGCAAGAAATGTGAGAAACGTCCCATGACGGCTTCCTATTATTTAAAGCATTCATAAATGCTAAGGGGCTGTCCCATAAGCATCAGCTCGCTGAGGAATAGCTCGCTTTGAACGGGAGTATTGGTAGCAGTACAGGAGAGCTATTCCTGTACTGCTATTTTTCTATTCTGGTCTATGCTTGSTTCATAGGATTATGGGCAAGCGAAAGCCACCCGACCTCCAGACTTATCTTAGGCAAGCTGCGAAGCAGAAACGCCGGAATCCTTGGTTAATCTTTATCTGCCCTAAAATACTTTCGGGTTCAATCATTCGTCTTACCGACAGCGAATATCTTTCCTCGCAGCTCAGTTTCTCCCTTGCTTGCTGCTTGTAGCGCATAATAACTCAGACTGACCATATCCAGCATCAGCGATGATCGTCGTATGATTGTAATGTGCGCGAACCGATAGGGAGAGTAAATAAGTGTAAAAGTGCACCTGTTTTTAACAAACAAGATTGGAATGTTGCAAATAGGTGTACTAATAC
>NZ_JBFRDK010000327.1:0-3256 GCF_052113545.1 Paenibacillus sp. TAF43_2 | reverse complement strand
ATAATATTTGCAGCCCTCATGCGCATGCCAAAAACACCCATGAACAAATATTGCTGTTTTATATTTCGGCAGAATTAGATCAGGTTTCCCTGGCAGTTTTTTATCATGTAGTCTAAACCTAAAGCCTCTGCTATGCAGATACCTCCTGACGATCATTTCTGGCACTGTGTTCTTTGATCGGATTTTGGACATCATCTGACTCCGCTGCTCTGATGTCAACGAGTCCACCATGCACATTGCCTCCTTGCTCATTAGTTGCTAAATTGTATGTATCCAGCAACTGAGCAAGCTTTAATGCAATAGCATTAGCCATTATCGGAGGAACAGCATTTCCCACCTGCTGATATTGTGAATCTTTTGTACCAACAAACACGAAACTGTCAGGAAATGACTGCAGTCTGGCCGCTTCACGAATGCTTATTGCCCGATTTATTGTTGGATRTATCCACATTGATTTGCGTACATTCGTAACAGTTCCGCAAGGCTTGTCATACTCTAGCCGCAAGTAAATAGAATTCTGTGTTCTTTCTGGTCTTGTATAAGTATTCTCAATTAGATTGCGAGCTAAATCATGAAAGTTTTGTCCAGGCCCTAGAGCTTCAAACCGCTTCTTTGCTGTTTCTCGCGTCTCTGTTGTTGTATGATTGCACAAATTAACAGAATCGCGCAGCAGGCTCGTTAATTCCGTAACCTGATACTCTTTATCTAAACAAATAGGTTCATTTTCAGTGTTAAACCCTGGAATAACAGGCTCCAAATCTTTTATAGCATCATAAACTGTGCGATATTCCACCTGTTTATACGCCGCGGAAGGCAACTCTGGTTGAACACCGAGATCATTTCTTAATCCCATTGCAATATACCTTGCTCGTAGCTGTGGAGCTCCAAACCACGCAGCATTAAGTACTTCATCACTTATATTGTATAACTCACCCAGTCTCTTGCTGATATAATCAATTACCGAATATGATCTAACGTCAACATGTACCCCCCTCTGATCATTCCTTAAGGCGTATGTTACAATATTATTATCAAGCAGTTCTTTTGCGTGCATCATCAATCGTTGAACATTAATATAATCGGTCATCGCATGCACCGCTGCTTCGAATAATATTTCTTCTCCAGCAAATCGAATGAATGTATTCAGAGCGGTTTGCTCAAACTCGATATAATCTCTAGAGATTTCTCTGCCTCTTGGCGGGAGCTTCGATATAATCTTTATGCATTGTCTTGCTTTTTCCTTTAGCGCTTTCTTCCGTGAATCTTCTTTGCTCGAATTCTTAAGAAGCATTCGCAACGAATAAAAGGCTTTTTCGGGTAAGATTAACTCATTTAAAATATCTCTGTTAAATATATATGCATTAATATCAGCTACAGGGCATTCAACATCAAGAAGACAGATGGTTTCATTACGAATAGTTATGCCCAATCGCTCAAATTCAAATCCGTCATTGTGTGAACAATAAAAACGGTGAATATCAGACTTCAACATACGAACATTCTCCATAACAAACGCCTTTGGTCTAAGGTTTAGTATGACTTCGACATATTTCTTAACAAGACTATTATTTTGACTGACAATATGATTCTTCTGACGGTTGGCATTAGAGAATCCTTGACACGGAGGACCCCCTACTACAACATCAAACTCCCCGTATGTGCGTTGAAACAGTTCATAATCTGTAATGTCGAGAACATCGCTCAGCATTGCAGTATGTTGGTGGTTGCGCATATATGTTGCTTGGGMGTTTTCATTCTTCTCTACCGCCACAGCAATATCAAATCTGCCTGTTTGTAAAAAACCTAAGCTCATCCCGCCCGCACCTGCAAACAAATCCAATACTCTATACAACGTTATACACCTCTTTTCATTCCTCTTTCCAGCCTTCTGACACAGCCTTATTCAGCAATGAAAGCAACTTTTGGCTATGTACTGAGTTTGGCAGCTTCGCAGGCATTTGGCAAGCAATTTTTAATGATTCCGCTTCTGTATGATAGGGTATCTTCTTTTCTGCAACAAAAGACTGTACTCTTTTCCAATACTCCGCTCCATAATTAACCACTTTCGTCTGTGCTTCAATGCCAGTAACCATCTTCTGGTCTTTGCGTGCCCTTCGAGCTTCTGATTTAGCATTATCTGTATCAATAAGTACAGATTCTATATTTGTGTTCAGTGATATCTCCAGCTCTTTGATTCTATTCCAACACGCCTCTCGTTTGCACCATTGAGTTACGTTTGCAACTCCCCTAGAAGGATCTGTTATAGAGTCCAATACCGCTTTGGCTAACAAACTCAGTTGGTTAGAAATTACATTGGGGACTTCTTGTCTATTCCAAATAATCTGTAGTTCTAGAGTACGCTGTGGGAATTGAACCTTAATCAAGTGCGCCAGCAGCGCTATTGAATAGGTAACAATATTCGCACGATATCCCTGTTCATACCATGTTTGACGAGTAACCAACGTCTCAACATGCTTGAATAAAATATAAAGCGCAAGCGATTCTTGAAAATATCTTTCATTAAACGATTCATCCGACACTGACCACTCGTCATCAACCCACTGCGCAAACTCGCTAAAGTTTGATTGAGCGCCTTTACTAACTGTATGCGGTAGACCCCGCCACGAATTTCGTGCTTTGGCTAGATCAGTTTTAGTGATCAGCTGATGTTTAGGGTTTTGAATTATAAAACGATTGCGCTCGGTCTTTGTCATTCGCATTTGGGCCTGCAAGTATTGCCCCCTAGCGCGTTCATAGAACCAATGAGTATCATGCTGCGCACCACCTGTAGCTGGCGCAAAAAGTCTTCTTGATATCTGTTCCATACGAATATGAAAGGGATGGGTAGAAAAGAAATCTGCGTCACTTACCTTGTTTTGACTGTTGGATGATCGTGAAATTTTCTGCATAAGATTGTGAGTATCGTCGAGGTCCGCGTTAATCACCGTTAATTTCATCTGTAAACTAATCGAGCTTAGATCGGCTTTATCCTTGTAGCGAGCGTTAGACAGAGAAGCCGTTGTCTGCCCACCATTAATTATCTGAAAATCCTTTGCAGAAGTAATATATTTCCCTTCAGGCGTATCTTCTATTGTTACATCTACAGCAGTCGCAGAAACACCATTATTAAACGCAAAAAACATGCGCGGCGAACTAAGTATAGTTTCTCTAATCTTCTTATTAACAGCGACTTTTGTACTTAGAAACGAACGCACATTTCCTTCGAGCAACTGAGCACCATAGCGATCATATACAT
>NZ_JBFRDK010000326.1:0-3338 GCF_052113545.1 Paenibacillus sp. TAF43_2 | reverse complement strand
GCGCAACTTTCAATCCTATTACTCGTCTGTAAATTATGGGATTATTTTGAAAGCGAAATTAGAATGAGATAGAAGACTTTGCAATAGAATGATTCACGAATAGGAGACAAGATGAATCCAAAACGGTCCAGAATACTTATTTACTCTGTATGTGTATTTCTTCTCCTTGTTTATTTTGGAAATAGAAGCGGGTATGTATTTAGTGAAAGTAAAGCACTGAAAGAGGCATATCCTCGTGAAGACGGAGAAGCGGTGTATCACCAAGCATTTGGGAAGGATAAAATAGTTATATGGAAAATGGAGGATATGGATTTTGTTAAGCTCGTTACGAAGAAATGGGGATTTCTATATCGCGTATCCGAGACCTCTCCATTAGCGCCAAGCGCTAACGAACCTAATACCATTCAACGAACATGGTCAGCTCAGTTGAATGCCAACAAAATGTACGACATTATTTTTGCATTTTCTACGATTAACCCTGAGATAAAGCGAGTCATTATTAGCAATGATAGTTTTAGCAACGTTGAAGAGGACAATTTGGAAGTCATTAAGAGCGACTCAACGGTATACATTGAATTACCTGTACGAAGTGGGTATGCAGTTTCTTATCAAGAAATAAATCCTAAGGACAATAGGGGATTTGTTTTTCGAGGCATGGATAACAATGGTCATTTGATCGCAGCAACTAGATAGCAATAAAAGGCTGCCATCGGCAGCCTTTTATTCATGGAACAATTGCATCATAATCGTTCAAGTCATTATTTTTTCAAGTGATAAGGTACTGTAGTGACGATCACATTTCTTCTATATAACAAGTGAGCACGAATCAATAAACTGGATTGGTTATGCAGCATATTGTGCCATCCTTTTTTTGGAATAAACTGCGGGATGATGACAGTAACTTTGTAATTTGATTCACTCGCCTTGCGCTGAACGGTATCAATAAATTTAGTTAATGGTTGAATGATGCTTCGATATGGCGAATGTAAAGTAACTAGTCGCACATCAGGCTGCCACATTTTCCATTTCTCTTCGAAAGTGAATTCATCCTCTCTTTCAAATGGAATATGAACGGCAATGATCTGGTGAGCAGATAGCGATTTGGCGTAATTCAATGAGTTCTCGACCACATGCGTAATACCAGCTACAGGAAGTATGATGACATTCCCCTCAATAGGAATAGCAGCCTCAGAGGTCGTAATTCGCAGTTGATCGGCTACAGATTCATAATGCTTTCTAATTCGGTGAAAGAGCAAAATGATAAGAGGTAGAAAAACTAATACGGACCACACCTGTGCGAATTTGGTTAAAAAGAACATCATGGTGACGATAAAGCTTATAACCGCACCTGTTGAGTTAATGATTAGCTTAGATATCCAGCCTTGCGGTTTTTCACGAATCCATTTTACCATCATACCCGTCTGCGAGAGGGTAAAGGGGATAAATACACCTACGGCATAAAGCGGGATGAGATGCTCAGTTCGGCCTTCAAATGCTATAATCAACAGGATTGAGAAAACGCCTAGAATAATAATGCCGTTGGAATAACCTAATCTGTCTCCTCTAATGGTAAACATTCGAGGGATGAATTTATCTTTGGCTAAGTTGACTGCCAGCAAGGGGAAAGCAGAATATCCCGTATTAGCAGCAAGGATCAGAATTAATGCGGTTGTTCCTTGAATAAAATAATACATAAAGTTCCGACCAAACGTATGTTCAGCAATGTCTGAAACAACGGTGACTTCTTCCCTCGGACTAATTCCATAGTAATAAGCTAAAAATACGATTCCAGAAAATAATATGGCAAGCAGCGATCCCATCGCAATTAACGTTTTGGAAGCATTATTTGGAGACGGGCTTTTAAAGTTGGGTATTGCGTTCGAGATAGCTTCAACCCCAGTTAAAGCAGAACTTCCGGAGGAAAAAGCTTTCAGCAGCAGAAACAAACTGATTCCCGCCACTGGCGTTCCAATAGGTGTATGTAATTCTGGCGAGACATTGCCTAATAGAATGTTGTAAATGCCTACAATGATTAAAATGAATAAAGCTAAAACAAATAAATAAACCGGATAGGCTAATATTGAAGCGGACTCCGTTACACCCCTTAAATTCAAGATGGTTATAAATAATACAAAAATAATCGCAATGATCACATTATAAGGATGCAAGCTTGGGAAAGCAGATGTAATGGCATCTGTTCCGGCAGATACACTTACCGCTACCGTTAAGATATAGTCAACTAACAATGAGCCACCGGCAACTAACCCAGAGTATACACCTAGATTTTTCTTGGATACGACATAAGCTCCTCCGCCATGAGGATATGCGAAAATAATTTGCCTATAGGATAAAATAAGTGCTAATAATAAAATCAATACACCAATGGCAATCGGTATGGAATACCAAAATGCTGCTGCACTAACGGTGATCAAGACTAACAATATTTGTTCAGGACCATATGCCACTGAAGATAAGGCATCTGAAGAAAGAATGGCAAGAGCTTTTGTTTTATTCAGTTTTTGCTCGCCTAATTCCGTTGATTTTAATGGTCGTCCGATTAAAAATCTTTTTAATGAAGAAAACATTCGTTAGCCTCACCTCGCTTAATTTATTGTGTGTATATTACCCTGCAAATGAAATAAATAAACTTTATGAAATTAAACTGGAGCGACTTAACAATCGCATAATCATTCCTTCCTTTTTGAACTTCAAAAACGTAGTATGGTACTTATTACATGGAGTTTGTTCTTGGTTTAAATAATGATGAGTTGGCCAATTTTATTCTCCGCAAAGGATCAAAAACAAATGAAATGGGATTTGATAATAAAATAAATTATTTAATTTATTCAGCAGAGAGAGTAGGAGGGAGTGATTTAATGGGTGGTCAAATTGGAGTAGTAGGCATACTACTCGTTTTTGCTAGTTTATTTTTAAGAAAATGGATTGTTGGAACTGCAAAAAAAGAAACTTCAGATAAGGGTAAAAAAATGAGTATGTGGGGAATGATTATCGCAGCAATCATAGCAGCAGCTAATATTATTTTTATTGATTTAGAAGGAAATGCTCTGAAATGGTTTTGTATGGTGTTCATTTTTATCATTGCGGGCTTTCAATCATTTGTAGATTGGAAGTTTCTAAAAGGATCAAAAGAATATATAGTTACACTTCTCGTTTTAGTTATTGGTGTAACTTTATCTTATTTCATCGTCTAGTATTTCGGATCGGCTTGGCTGTTAGGGAAGATGTACAAGCTGAAATACGCGAGGAGCACTTGACGCTACTAGTGCTTGATTCAAGAAACTGCGATCCCATTACAATGTTTCAGTGAGGTTAGGTAT
>NZ_JBFRDK010000325.1:0-3338 GCF_052113545.1 Paenibacillus sp. TAF43_2 | reverse complement strand
GGATAGGCGTAACGAAGGAATGAGAGGGCTTTGACCCGTTAAGACATGGGAGTGAAAACCTCCAAGGGTGGCGTGGAGAATGCGTGCAGTAAATGGAAGTATATGGGGCGACAATACCCCCCCTTTATTCCCGTGCGCCTTCATGTTGCCGAAGTCTAACACGGCGTTCCCCTTCTTGTCTTTCAGCCCTTACCAACCGGGCGAAATCCTGCGAATAAGCGAGCATTCGCGAGAAAATCATATCGTACCAAGGGAGTTTAATGAACCATGCTGAAATGATCCTTGTGCGATCTTCGAGTTAAGAACATGCAGTGACCGGTCATGTCGGCAGCCGCGTTTTTCCATTCTATCCCTCGACCCTATACCATAGTTCACAATATTCGTAGCCATCAACGCTTGTACCATACATTTCGAAGTTGCCGCCATCTAAAATCGTAAATGTTGATGTTTGCAGCCATTCCGAAAATATCCGATTCTTCAAAGACCGCAAATCATACTTGCCGCTGCCATTCCCATCATGTAAAGTTGAAAATACTGCCCACGTGGATGGCGGAACATCAACAACTGTATATCCATTCACCTTGCTATCGACCGCTTTGTAACACCCAATCAGATAAGGGAACGTCGTATTGTTTGTGAATTTATAGGAATCGAATGAAAAGACAGCTCCAAGTTCCTTGCTGAAACTGCCTTCGTCTCTCCAATCCCCGCTAACCGACTGGGATAACCGGTCCAACTCACCATTACTGCTGATGGTTTGCCAAACATTGGGGATCGATATGCCCTCCTCATTTGCAATAGTGTCGTAGTGGTAGATATCCTCCAGCCCATAAACTTGAAAAGCATCCCGTTTTTCAATCCGATAATTCATTCCAACAACTCCCTTTAATATGATTTGAAAGGAGATGCGAGGAAAGGCTCTTAACTCACTTTCAGCATTTCGCGCTAATGTAGGCGTCATTCCATGTAGATTTTGAAATGCTCGTGAGAATGATTCAGGTGTTTCATATCTGTACTTCAAGGCAATATCCGTCACAGTGTTTTTTCTGTTCTTTAAATCAAATGCAGCAAGCGTCAGCCTTCTGCGCCTGATATATTCGGACAATGGGACATCAAGTACAAATGAAAACATGCGTTGAAATTGGTAAACTGAACATAAGGCGATTTTAGCGATTTGGTCGTAATCAATATCTTGTTCTAAGTTGTCTTCGATATAGCTGACAGCTCGATTCATTCGCTCTAGCCAATCCACGGCAATCCCTCCTTTCGTAAGAAGCATATCATCCGGTAGTTTATGTCGCCTGACTTTCCGTGCAAGATAATATCAGGTGGTAATCATCCGAATACAGAAGTCCTGTTTCCTAAATTGATTCCAGTCTTTATTAGTTTGAAGCGTCAAGTAATATTTTTCCACTCGATTTTCCCCTGTCATTAAGTCAGTCTTAAATCCTATCATATAACCACTTTTTTAATAGCCTCGTATTACGGTATTCGTGAAGGTATTAAAACTAACCTCCCTCTATGGAGAATCATTTTTCTCTTAAATGCTCATGTTTCCTTAGGTTTTGAACGATTTCCTTTCGTACAAGACAACCTTCAAATGGAACAAGATTGTAGATAGTGTAAAATATGGGGCGAAGAATGTACAAAAAGCCTCTCCACTCAGACCACTCGTTTAAAAAAGTGGACTTTGGGAAGATTTATGGTCGCACCTTTGGATCTCCACATCGTCTCATGGRGGTCAACCCTCCCATGTCTCACAGAGTCTACGCTCCCACATTCCTTCATTCAACCTGTCCATGAGGTGGAGGTCGGATATTGCTGCCCGTCAGGATCTTCGTCCGTATGTTAGTTTTGTTCCGACTCATCCGTGCTTCAATTGTCTGTAACTCTCTTATCTACKTTCGTCTTCTATGAAAACATTGAATTTAAGCTGCTAATGACACTGCCGTGAATTGGGGGATATCCTGTAACATCTTTTCTTCACTAAACTCATGCCCCTTTTTCAGGACACCAAACAGAACGCGAATTAGCTTGTTGCATAACGCAATGAGCGACTGCATCTTTTTCAAGGGATTATCTGGCCGTTTCGTGTAATACTGATGCAAGGCCTTMAACGCCCGGTTCTTAGCCACCAGTGGCATCATCACGCGAAATAGYAGCGCTCGTAGCCGCCTACGACCTCGCTTCGTAATCTTTGTTTGTCCCTTGTGTTTACCTGACGTATTTTCTTTAAGATTCAAGCCRGCGAGCTTAATAATCTGTTTGGGATGTCTGTATCGCTCTATGTCGCCAACTTCAGCGAGAAAACCAGCAATACTGTCACGGCCAATCCCTTTAATAGCCATTAGTTTCTTCACATGAGGGATTTGCTCCAWGAGCTCATCCAGCCTTGCCTCAAGCTCTTCAAACTTACTCTCTAGCAGCTCATACTGTGTTAACAACAACCTTAGCTCGAGTTTTGCTAATGCCGTCCCTTCTCGTATAYCAACAGAACGGCTTGCTGCTGCTTTCAGGCTTCTCATACGTTCGATGCCAAGCCCTCGTTTGGCAATCTTTCTAAGATGACTCAGCAAGGTTTCCTCAGATTCAGAAACCAGCTCATGCGGTAACAAATAAAGACTGAGCATTTGGCGTGCTGACTTGCATTCCCAATCCTTAAACACCGTAAGGAACTCTGGAAAGTACCGATCCAACCAGTTATGAACGCGGCCTTGCACCACGCGCAGATCTGTCGACAGATGTTCGCGGATTTTCATCGCTTCCCTTAGTTCGGCATAGATGCCCTGGGGAAGATGAGGTACGGCGTATCTTCCGTCTTTGACGAGCTGTGCGATGACCTTAGCATCTTTAATGTCGTTCTTGGTTGGTGAATTATCATCCAATTCTTTGCTTTTCTTCACGTGCAGCGGATTAACCACAGCGYACGTAATGTCCTGTTCTTTTAGAWAATGGACCAGGTTCAGCCAGTAGTGTCCGGTCGGTTCCATACCAACGATGACGTCCTGAACCTCTTGTTCAGTCGCAATCTTTCGGAACCAGCTAACGAACATTTCGAAGCCTTCACGGTTGTTCTCAAACGTAATGGGCTTCCCGAATTCGACTCCGCGGTAGTCTTGTGCGCGAGCTACATGTTTGAACTTTGCGATGTCGACACCGACAATTAAAGTAGAAGAAGTGATTTGATTAATACGTTCATTTTGAGTAGAATTCATCTTGTAGTCTCCTTGGTTTGTATTGGATCCGGTCGCTGGCCAGCATCTGGGACCCATATACATCATACCAAGGAGTCTTTTTGTTTCTCAAACTTCGTATTTCTTCATAATAGGAATGCTGCC
>NZ_JBFRDK010000324.1:0-3361 GCF_052113545.1 Paenibacillus sp. TAF43_2 | reverse complement strand
GGGTAACCGTAAAATATCCAGTAGGAGGTTCGGCATGAAAGCTAAGATTGTTATTATAACAGGAGCAAATTCGGGGATCGGAAAAGCGGCAACGCTGAAATTTGCTACCGAAGGATATCATGTTATCATGGCTTGCCGCAATTTGCAGATTAGTAGACCTGTGCAACAAGAAATCATACTAGCAGCAAACAATGTTAATGTAGATTTGATGGAGCTGGATATTTCATCGTTTGAATCTATTCGTTTATTCTGTGCTGCATTCAAAGCTAAATACTCACGTTTGGACATTTTAATACATAACGCAGCTTACTTAAATCATGGAGAAAAGCAATATAAGCTTAGTCCTGAACATATTGAGCTATCTTTTGCTACAAACACATTTGGTCCCTTCTTAATGACTAATTTGGTGACAGACCATCTTCAAAAATCGCAGGATCCGAGAACTCTAAATGCCTGTACGACCAATATTAAAAATTTTTTCGATCCCAAAAGAAAAATCGATTTCGATAATTTGCGCGGTGAACTGCAAAACAAGCAGCGTCACAGTGTATATAAGATGTACGGAGACTCCAAAATGGCATTATTGATATTAACCTTCAAATTAGCAGATAAATTGAAAAGTAAAGGAATTAAAATCAATGCGCTTCAAATTAACCGAGTAAAATTATCAAAAGAAACGATTAGCAAACTTAGCCCATTTTGGAAAGTGCTTGCTACGGCTCAAAATTTAACGAATCCGCCACCAGCCGGCATGGCAGACAATTATTTTTATATTTGTACTTCGGATGAATTCCGCGATGTAACAGGCCAGCTAATCAACCACAAGCGAGAGATAGTTGCACCATCCAAAAGCGAAAGAGGTGTAGAGCAATTGAAGAACATATTCGGTTCAGGAAGCTATCCTAAATACGCTATCGACATCGAAAATTCGGAGAAACTATGGGGATTAAGCACGGAGCTGACTAGTAATTTTTATTAGTCGTAAGCATAACAGGAGTAGCAGAAGTTAGAAGAAAATAAAGTTCTAGACTGAAAAATAAGATGTTAGACTGACGATACGACAATGCTTCATTAAGCTAACGAGCAGGATACTTTAATCACTGCTCTAATACTTAAGTGGTGAAATTCAAGCCTTTCATTGTACTTTCGGATAGTTACATTTAATGTTAGTTGAGGTGGTGGTTGATAATTGAAGAAAAAACTATGGATACCAATAGTACTTCTTATAGTGGCATTTATTGTATGGATATTAATATATACATACCCAAAGCACTATAAATTTACGATTCAAGGGGTATTGTATCAATTGGGAGAAGAAAATAGTGATTTTGTGAAGCCAGATACCATATTTGTAAATGGTAAAATGAAAAAGAACATAAAAGGAGTAAGAACATTCACAGGAATAATCGATATTAAAGGTGAAAATATACCTGTTCCAGAAGAGCATCGACAATTAAAGATCACACTGAGCGAATATGGTGAAGCAGTTCTATTTTATACCTATAATGAAAAGGGACAGCCTAAACATTTTGCTTACGGTAATATTTTTATTAACGACGATTTTAGTAAACTTACAATTTTAAAATTCACAAAAGATGCTAGGAACCCTGATCAATCAGGTTTTGATGGTCGTAGCGGGTATATCATATCAGCACCTGCACAAAAAAGGGATGATGCATTGGAAATCACAAATGAACTGATACATGGTGCTCTGAAAGGAGACATACTAAAATGAAGGGATGYCTACTTAACTAATGGTTAACTTTAGCTTAATCATGTCTGGAGGTTATGTTTTTATGGAACGACTTTGGCCATTTGAAGATCCTGAAAATGTAGCTGTTATTACAACCCAAAAAATAATGAATAAACATAGCCCTATTCTATATGTATCCCATGACAGCGATGATGGAATGTGGCAGTTTCTCGATGGTGAAGAAGTTATTGAATTAGACGCTCGTATTCTGGGTTAAAAGAATTAATAGACATTGACCCGAGTTTGGTCCAACTTACTGATCTGCCAATTGGATGGACAGCATGGAGGGAAACTAAATTCAATCGATGGATTAGAGGGAAACGATAAGAACTTGTTATTCAACTAACGGAGAACGATAGTGAACATCCAAAGGGCCTCCATGCGGAAGCCCATCATTAAGCTAACGGGCAGATTAACGTGACGGAGAGAGAAGTAGAGCTTGAAGGATTTTCCACCGTTGTGACGAAAATCGTTACAGGAGGTTTTTGCTATGGAAGTTACAATAGACTTAGATTTCACCCCGAGATCGCCACGTCCAGATGAACCATATACGGAATCAACCTTTGTACGTTCATCATCCCGATACACATTTCGAAGTGAAGAAATTGGAGTTGCCCTCGTGGATTTGTGGAACTTTGGGTGGGAGGATGGCCCTGTCATTGATTCCTTAGGTTTTGACTTAAGCACGGAAAGAGGTACCTCTCATGCGTTAAGGAAGAAAGAGATCATTCTGAACAAAATAACGCCAGCAGTACGTTCACTGCGACAACAGGGCATCCAGATTTTCCATTGCAATCATCCTCAGTTTTTGAGGCATTATCCCCAGTGGCTCACTTCGACGAAAGAGGAAGAACGGGCTCATTTGGCTGACATTCAGGAATTCTGTGAGGTTAGTATGGAAGAAAAGAGCACTGCATTTCCTGAATTTGAATGGCAGGAAACTTGGAGATCCAGACACAGTGACGATGTGTTTAATGTCTCCTGGATGAATGTGCAAGGCCATGTCTACGACCGAATCAAGATACCAATTGAAGTCGAGCCACAAGAGGGAGATCTGCTCATTTACTCTAGAGAACAATTCGACCGCCTTCTCCGGAGTAGAGGCATCAGAGTGCTTTTTTATATGGGATTTGAGACGGACGAGTGCATCATAAACAGCACTTACGGCATTCGGAATATGCATTCTTATGGATACATGACAAATATCGTTCGAGATTGCACAACAACATACGAATCGGCTGAAACCGTAAAAGGGTTGTGGCGCACTAAGGTAGCAACTGAACAGATTGAGAAATTATGGGGGTATTCTATAATCTCCTCCGATCTTGTGAATTCCTTCAACAAAAATAACCCCGGTGGGTTAGAGTTCTAAGTTAAACAATATCGTTACGCTAACGGAGAACGATAGTTGAAAACTAAAAGGGCTGCAGCGTGGCAGCCCTTCGTCGTTAAGCTAACGGGCAGCATTCCTATTATGAAGAAATACGAAGTTTGAGAAACAAAAAGACTCCTTGGTATGATGTATATGGGTCCCAGATGCTGGCCAGTGACCGGATCCAATACAAACCAAGGAGACTACAAGATGAATTCTACTCAAAATGAACGTAT
>NZ_JBFRDK010000323.1:0-3416 GCF_052113545.1 Paenibacillus sp. TAF43_2 | reverse complement strand
TGGCAGGAGTATGAGGATCGGCTGAACACGCTCATATCCGCAGGTAGCCCGTTCGACATTGCTTTTGCCCCCAACTATGCAACTACCGCTATGCGCGGCGCATGGCTAAAACTTGATGACTATCTTTTGAGTCTAGGTAAGGATTTGTACGACACGATTGACCCCACCTTCTGGCAAGGGGTAAGAATGAATGATGGAGGCATTTATGGTGTACCGACCAATAAAGAGCTGGCTGTACGTGATCATTGGATGTACCCTGCTTCGATCGTAAAAAAGTACAATATCGATATCACCAAGTATAATACGCTGGAATCGCTAGAACCATTGCTCCGGATGATTCAGCAGAATGAACCATCCTATATACCAATGGAATTAGATCGGGATTCACAAAATTTCTTCGCTCTCTATGGCTACGAGTATATTTTGAATCATAAAGTTCCGTTAATGGTGAAATCACTGGACCCTAACTCTAAGGTCGTGAATATTTTTGAAACAAAGGAAGCCCGGCAGATATTAGACACAATGCGACGGTATTACAAAGAGGGCTTCATTAACAAGGATGCTGCACTACGGGAACCTGGCGGACTTAAGCGTGGGGATCAGGTATTCTGGAAATCCTCAGGCGGCGGCCCACTCTCGGATACGAATTGGAGTAAGGATCGCGGGTACAAGGTTGTATCGAATCCCGTAACCCCTAGTGTCGTCACTACGGAATCCGTCCGTGGCGGAATCATGGCTATTAATGCCAACACCAAGCATCCTGTTGAGTCTATTAAGTTTCTGAACCTGCTTAATACAGACCCTGAAATACGAAACCTATTTAACTATGGAATTGAAGGATTGCATTACACGCTAGATGAACATGGGCAAGCGAACCCCATTCCCGGCAAAGACAGCCAAGGCAACCCAATCCCGGATGCACCAGCGAGCTATGCAGGAGTACAATATACACAGGGCAACTGGTTTATCTTGAAAACTATAGGCGGCGATAACCCGGAACCGCTCGATAAGTGGGATCAATTCCGCAAATACAACGCTGAAGCAATCAAGTCCACCATTCTTGGCTTCACGCCTGATCTATCTAAGCTGACCGCCCAAACCGATAACATCGAGATGATTTGGAAAAAATACTATCCAAGCCTTATGACCGGTACGGTCGATGTTGACACAATCCTCCCAAAATTTAACGAGGAGCTAAAACTAGCAGGTATCGAAGAGGTGCGGAAAGAAATACAGAAGCAGTTGGATGAGAAGCGAAGCTCAAAGAGGTAAGTACTTTAATGCCTCCCACAGCCTATTATTGAATATGTATATAAGCGGAAAAGGCAGCCTCTATCGGCTGCCTTGTGTCATTCTACTATTTTACTTGGTAAAACTTACTTTATTTTAACGACTACCTTTCCTTTAGCCCTTCCACTTTCAAGGTATTGAAAGGCTTGCCCTGTTTCTTTAAAATCAAACACTTTATCAATAACCGGAATAATGTGACCCTCTTCTATAAACTTCTTAATGGTTTTTAATTGCGCTCCGCTTGGTTTCATAAAGAGGAAATGATATCTCGTACCGCTTTTCTTCTCTAGGGCTGTAATTTTACGGCTCACAATGGATAGAACGGCCGTCTTCAACCAGCCTAATTTTGCTTCCTTGCCGAATCTGGAGTTGGGCAGGCCGGAGACAGATACTATTTTACCGTTTGGTTTCAGTACCTGGAATGATTTTTCCAATGCTGTTCCACCTAAGGTATCGTACACCGCGTCATAGCCTGTAAGCATTTCTTCAAAATTCTCTGTTTTATAATTAATGATTTTATCGGCGCCCAGTGAGTTGACCAAATCATAGCCTTTATCACTTGCTGTTGTGGCGACATAAGCACCCATCAATTTGGCCAGTTGGATAGCGAAGGTGCCTACCCCTCCAGATCCTGCATGAATTAAAATCTTTTGTCCTTTTTGAAGGTTCAAAATATCGTAAAAGGCCTGATATGTCGTAAGTCCGACCAGTGGTATCGATGCCGCTTCTTCAAAATTTAGGTTTCGTGGTTTTAGAGAAATATCATCTTCATGAATGGCAATATATTCAGCTAACGTTCCGATCCTGTCTTTGCGAGGTCTTCCATAAACCTCATCACCGGGTTTAAATGCGCTCACGCGCTTACCAACCTTCGTTACTACCCCAGAAAAATCATTTCCGAGAACTAAAGGAAATTCATACGTTAGCAGTAATTTTACTTTTCCTTCTTTTATTTTGAAATCGATAGGATTTAAGCTCGCCGCATAAATCTCTACTAATACATCATGTTCTCCCATTGTAGGCATTGGTCGTTCCGTCATGATTAAGGGTACATTTTTCCCATATTTCTCAATCGTCATAGCCTTCATTATTATCACTCCCATCAAGATCATTCGTTTAAACATATAAACGTATAAAGCGAAAAAATTCATTTTATTCCATTGAAGATTGCAAAGATCCGCTACACTGAGCTTCAATAGCCTCAATTAAAGATTTAAGTTGCTCTAATGGTTTGCGGAGAGTCAGGACATAGTAATTTTCAACGCTCTTTTTCTCGTAACTAACATAGCCAGACTGTCTTAATACCTTCAAATGATGGGAGACGGCAGGCCGGGACAAGTCAATTTGATCCGCTATAGTATTAACATTAAGTCCAGCTTTATGCTGTGCAAGCAGCAAAATTATGGCTTGACGTTTTTCATCTGTAAGAACATCCAGCAAGGGAATGGAATCTTTAAATTGCTGTACAATTTGTTCAGTATTTTGGCTCATACACTTCACTTCCGTTCATTCGTTTAATTATATAAACCTATTATAACCAACTTTTTGACAAGATCAAATATTTTATACAATACCTATGCTGGCGGAGCAGCGCTGGTATCGGTTCTTATCCGCAGAATCATAATAAACTATTTTATATTYAGCACTATCTTTAATTCATTTTCCAAATCGCAATTCTCATCTATGTATTTCAAGCATTCTTAGTTTCTTTTTGCAGTTGGAAACTCCACAATTTGAATGCTGAATAGATCCAAAACCGCAAAAACTGCCAAAGCAAACCCGCTATTCCATAACGCATGAATCCAATTTTGGATTGTCAACATAAAACTGAACAACTTTTATAAGGGCATACTCCTGGCTTCAACAGGAGTTAGATAATCTAGTGTTCCGTGAATCCTATGGTAATTAAACCAATGGACGTAATCATGGAGTTCGACATCAAGCTGCTCATCCGTAAGGAAATGCACTTGGTTAGCGAATTCCGTCTTAAAAATTTTAAATGTTGCTTCTGCAACGGCATTATCGTAGGGACAGCCTTTTCGGCTAAGGGATCGTGTAACGCCAAACGTTGTCAACGCTTCAGAAATGAGCTTATTATCAAACTCTCTGCCTCGATCCGTATGAAA
>NZ_JBFRDK010000322.1:0-3453 GCF_052113545.1 Paenibacillus sp. TAF43_2 | reverse complement strand
CCGATGAGCGACTGGTATTCAACAAGCACTGCAAAGATGGTAGGCTTCCAAAACCGTACCGTTCAAGGCGGCTTATTTATTAAAATGCTTATGGATAAAGAGATTTGTAAAATCAAGTAGATCGAATGATAAAAGTCGACCGTTAGCGGCAGTCATTACGTTAAGCTCAATGACAATATCCGGTATAAAGTATAAAATTGGAATCCGCAACGGCATGGGACAAAGCCCTGTGCCGTTGTTTTTTTGTGTAAGTAAGGAAACAGCGTACAACAAATAAAGCGGATGGAAAATCCGCTTAAAAAAGTGATCGTGTGAACTGAAATATGCTACTCTGTAGACGAAGCTAACGACTGATCTGGAGCGGATTTTGCGCGTATACTGCTTGCTTCTTTGCGTGAAAATTTGTCAGACCAACAGTGTATTTTAAGGCCCGGAAAGAAGTTTCAATGCCCTAACGCATGTGATAAATCGACTCGAGTTCATCGGCTGAGAAATCAGAAGCAGAATGATTCGTAATGAAGATTCCATAAGTGCCACTGGGCAGGACGAAACGAACAACCCGAAAGGAAATCGGTTAAAACAAGTTCTCCTGTAAATCCAAAAAGTCAAAGGTAGACGTGGAAGGGACCAATAGCTAGTGCCCTACCCTGTCGCACAACCTTCGTGGCTGAACAAGGGCATCCACATAAAGTCTGTTACAGTGGTCATAGGCTGCGTTCAAATGCAGAAGGTTAAATCCTTAGATGTTCGGTTGATTTTGAAAATAGGTGTCCGTGTCCACCAGGTTAGTTGCCATATGTAAATCCGAACCGTCAATGGCAAGTAATCGATATCCACGATAGTCCTTGATATCCATATTCAAATCTGTAAATGCGTGAAACAAAAATTCCACAGCAGACAACAGGATTTTATTCCTTTGCTGAACAAAAGCAGAAGTCGTTGCCGTGTTTATGTCATAGCCCTACGATTCCCAGAGTTCCTTATATAAGCTATTGCCACCCATGGAGATTAGGAGTTTCATAACCTTTTCAAAAGACAGATTCTCCTTTCGGGTAAATTCTTTTTCAGGATTTTTGACGTAGGGTGCTTGTGTGGATGACATTTCTTGCATGAGGGATGTCAGCGTTTGTTTTAGCGAATTCGCGTACTTATTCATTGACGAAACCTACTCGTTTTTTCAAGGGGCCACTCCACACAACTTCATCTGCTTATCAAGTCTTTTTTCATTTATATACAAAAAAAGAGAAGGTTATCTTTTTGATAACCTTCTCTTTTTCTTGATATTTGGTCCTGCTCCTTATCTTAATGACATTGCCTATTTGGGGTAGGTTCTTTGTCTTTCCTGCCCCTTAATAGACAGTATTAACTTTTAAAGTTCAACCTATATTTTTGTATTTTTACAATATAAGACACATTACAACAAAATTAATAAGTACTATAGAACTATCCCTCTAAAAAGCAATAAAAGGTAAAATATTACATAAAAAGATGTCGAAGCATTAATAGGTTGGTGTGATTCTGTCAGAAAGGAGTGAAAAAAGCCAATTGATGGCTTGCCTTAAGAAAAGCTTGCTCAATTCACCAGATAAGTGACGAGATAAAACTATATCCATTTGTATCAAATTCCATCTGAGGAAACTGATTTTATGAAGTAATATTTAGGGTGAAGGAGCGAATATTATTCATGAAGAAAACCATTTTCTTACTGTTAGTGTTGTTGATGTTTGTTTCCAGCATAACTGTTCACGCTGCAGTAGTATTAAATAGAACCTCCTCGACGTTCAGTGCCACTTCAAGTTATCGGAGTTATATGACAGATAAAATGAATTGTTATGGTTATGCCATACATGTGTACTATCCTGGAGGTGGGAAGTACAAACAACAACCCGGCGAATTTACAAACAATACTGAAGCTTTTAGCAGTTTAATGAACAGCTATTATAATGCAGCTAATTCGTGGAATAATCTTTATGCCTTTGTAAAAGATCGGATATATGAAGATTTTGCTACATTGAGTACGTCGGAGTCAGAATGGACAATTTCTGAGACAACAGCATCTGCTGCTGTCCCATCTGGAAAAAGAAAAATCGCTCTGACCATTAGGCAATCGGGAATGACTAGTGATTATCATTTTTATTTGAGACACGATGATGGAAAATGGTCACATAAAAGAGGAGAACTGCCAATTACAGATTTGTCGATTGACACAGAAACAGTTATAACTGATTCTAATATAGCTTCTAAAAGTATCGAGGGAGGTTATGTTAATGGTACAAGATATTTTCTAATCGGAAAATCCGCTGTTGTGGACTATCCTCACTATTACGGACAAAATGCAAGTACTCAATATACACAAACCGACTTTAGAGACAAAGCTGGTGATGTGTTAACCAAAAGTTACAAAATTACAAACAGTTGGAATTCTAGATTTGACTATCCTGATGATGTCGATTTCTTCGAATTCACTCCTACGACTAGCAAGTATTATACAATATCAACCGATAGAGGAAGCGGATATGATATAGATGGAATAATATATGATGCTGATGGCAATATTATTGCATCAGATTTTACAACTAGTAATGCATCTTTTAATATTTACTTAACCTCAGGAAAAAAAATCTATATAAAAATTAATGATGCCAAGAAAAATACAGGGTACTATATTCTATGGTGTTCTTAAAATTCGAGGTATTATGAAAATGAAATAGGTTTTTAACTACAATTGGAGAGGAGTGCTCTACTATGAAACAATATAAAAAGTTTTTACTGTTGATGCTTGTGTTAACCATAGTTTTGATTGGTGCTGGGTCAGTTTTTGCAAACGAACAATTCGGCCGGATTTTTGTACCAAAAGAAGATGCGGAGGCATATATAGATCAACAACTCAAATTAAACAATAAGGATATCACATATACACAACGTAATAATAATAGCAATGAGGCAAAGCCTTTTTATGACGACCTATACAGTGGTGCAACAAAAGAACAACGGGTAATTTTGGATAAATTAATTGAAGATAAGAGTATGGGGTTGCCTGGAGAGTGGAAAAGGAGTGCACTCATCGCCGTAGGGAAGCTTTCTTCTAAAACTCCCAGAATCACACTGCAAGAAGCAGAAAGACTTAGGGAGAAATATGAGGGAAGCAAACAGTTCTCATCTGATGTGGTCGCAGAATTTAATAAGATTGCTGGGGCGCCTGATTGGGAAGGCGGGAGTGGCATTCCTCGAAGTGTTTATTATTTGAACGATGAACGTTCGGAATCCATCTATGTCATATTCGACAGAGTCCTACATGTAATTACAAATGAAAAAGGTGAAGAGACAGTTAAACCAATTGGCGAACAAACAGTGCAGGTGATACCGGAACCGTCCAGTCAGGTTGAAAAACAATCAAATTTGAATGCAAATAGCGTGCAAGCACCTAATAGCACTCCTTCACCAGTATTATCT
>NZ_JBFRDK010000321.1:0-3458 GCF_052113545.1 Paenibacillus sp. TAF43_2 | reverse complement strand
ATATTGTACATTAGCTTCGATAACGAGGCAGAGCAAATAGAAAAATGCAAGGAATGGGGTTTGCTTTCTGAGAAGGCTGCCAAAACAAAAGTATTTTTCTATAAAGGAAACGGCGTGAATCTCGAATGCACTATTATTGGATATGTGGATAAAATGACTGCTGTCATTTCGTTTGAAAATGAACAAAAGCATTGTATTCACCCCTCCTACTTAAAGGAAATGCAAGCTTCTAGTTATGGCCAGAAGACTTCCAATGCAGTTGAAGAGATTGCACCTGCACAAGAGATTGAAGCTGATAAAAATGACGTTCTGCTAGAAACATCACAAATTAATGATGCAGCAGCGATTTCGGAGACGATACCAGCGCCTGATTCCGTTGAAGAAGTACATAAAGAACCTAAAGCAGCTGCTGCTCCAAAGGAAAAAACAAAAAAAGAAAAGGCGCCAAAACTGCAGCTTCCTGAAGATAAGATCAAAATGGTCGCAACAGTAAAAGAATTTACGACTGTACCTAACAATTTTTCTGATACAGATGACGAGGTTGTTATTTACAACGCAGTAGCCATTCAAGATCCTGCTATGGAGATCGGCGATGCGTGGTCCAGCCATAGTGCTACTCTCAAAAAGCTAGAGCTGGAAATCGGCGATATCCTTCATTTTGAAGGAAAAATAGTCGCTAAAAAGCTTACTAAGCACCCTGTTCCTTACAAAATCAATAACCCTGCAAAAATTCAAAAAGAAAAATCAGAATAAACCCATTCATATTTGAGGTATTCCATGAGCTTTGCTTCTAACCTACAGGAGTAAAGCTTTTTTCTGATCCAACTTTATAGTTTAAAACTATAAAGTAGATAGATATAATATATTTCACTTATATACAATCTTTGTGTGAGAATATGGTTACCAATAGTTAGGGGATGATATTATGCCTTCCGGCCAATTTTGGAAAACCGAATTATATGACAACAAACTGGGTTTTGTATCTGAGTACGGGAAGGAAGTTGTTGAATTATTAAGTCCTGCCCCAGGCGAGAAAATATTAGATGTAGGGTGTGGCACCGGAGATTTGGCCTATGAAATATCGAAAACGGGAGCAACAGTTGTAGGCATGGATTTTTCTGCGGAAATGATTGAGAAAGCACGAGTGAAATATCCAACCATTCATTTTTTCACTGGAAATGGTGAACAGTTTCAGTTAGATGAAACATTTGATGCTGTATTCTCTAATGCGGCATTGCATTGGATGAAAAATGCGAAACAAGTGGTTGAAAATGTGTGGAATGTGCTAAACAGCGCCGGCAGATTTGTTGCTGAGTTTGGCGGCAAAGGAAATGTTAATCGAATAGTAAAAGCAACAACAGCTGTGCTTGATGAGGATTATGCTATTGATGCAGAAAAGTTAAATCCTTGGTTCTTTCCGAGCATTTCAGAATATAGCGCTCTACTTGAACAACAAGGCTTTCGAGTAACTTATGCCGTTCTTTTTGATCGGCCTACGAAGATGGAAGACGGTGAAGAAGGACTAAATCACTGGTTATCTGGTTTTGCAAATCATTTTTTCGCTCATGTATCGGAAGAAGATAAAAAGTTGCTATACGCTAAAATAGCCGCAAGAGTAAGAAATGATTTATTCCATGATGGTATATGGTATGTGGATTATGTGCGGATTAGAGTAAAAGCTATTAAACCATAACTTTAAAACACCCTATAAATAGAGAAAAAGACTGCTGCTTAACCTTGTATGGTTTTAAGCAGCAGTCTTCTCTATTAAGAAGCAATCAGATGATAGGAAGATTAACGAATACGATAGCTGAGATCGTTCCAACGAAGCTCGTTGCGAACACTGCGAACCGTTGAATGCTTATCGATTACTACGGTTTCAATGCCAACTTGATCCGCCCAGTCTACAAGCTGCTCAGTCGTTACGACGTATGAGAATACGGTGTGATGAGCGCCGCCAGCGTAAATCCAGCTCTCTGCTGCATCTCGAAGCGATGGTTCTGGTTTCCATAGCACACGAGCTACTGGAAGCTTCGGCATTTCATGAGTAGGCTTCACTGCATCCACTTGGTTAATGATCAAGCGGAAACGATTGCCTAGATCGATGAGTGAAGCATTAAGCGCAGCACCAGCGCGTCCATCGAATACAATCCGTGCTGGATCCGCTTTGCCGCCGATGCCAAGCGGATGAACTTCGATTTTTGGACGGCTATCCGCTATTGTAGGACATACCTCAAGCATATGTGATCCAAGTACGAGCTCGTTGCCTTCTTCTAGATGATAAGTATAGTCCTCCATAAATGAAGTACCTTTGTTATTGGCAATCAGCTTCATCATGCGAGTAAGCGCAGATGTTTTCCAGTCGCCCTCGCCGCCAAAGCCGTATCCTTGCTCCATCAAGCGCTGAACTGCAAGACCTGGAAGCTGCTTCATGCCATGCAAATCTTCAAATGACGTAGTAAATGCGGAGAAACCGCCATCTTGTAAAAATGCTTTTAAGCCAAGCTCAATGCGAGCCTGCTCGCCAATGGAAGCCCATGAAGCTGCATTGCTGCGTGTCTCGGACGAAATATCGTACTGCTCGTTGTATTCCTCAAGCAGCTGCTTCACTTCTGAATCTGAAACCTCATTCATACGAGCAACAAGATCACCAATGCCATAACCATTAATCGACCAGCCGAATTTGATTTGCGCTTCAACTTTGTCGCCTTCAGTAACCGAAACTTGCCGCATATTGTCTCCGAAGCGAGCAACCTTAAGATGACGGCCTTCGTTTACTGCAATTGCAGTGCCCATCCAGCTGGCAATGCGCGAACGAGTAACGCCATCCTCCCAGTGACCCGTAACGACTTTGCGCTCAAGGCCTAGTCGGGCGAAAATATGGCCGTATTCTCGGTCGCCATGCGCGGATTGATTCGTATTCATAAAGTCCATATCAATCGTTTCCCAAGGAATATCACGGTTGAATTGAGTATGAAGGTGTAGTAATGGCTTACGCAGCTCAGACAACCCATGAATCCACATTTTTGCCGGTGAGAAGGTATGCATCCAAGTGATGATGCCTGCACAGTTCTCATCCGCTTTCGCTTCTAAGCAAAGCTTGTAAATTTCTTCTGGAGTTGTTACTACAGGTTTAAATACAATTTCGGATGAAATAACAGAATCATCATTCAATGCAGCAGCAATAATACGTGAATGCTGTGCAACCTCTTCTAATGTTTCTGGTCCGTACAAGTGCTGGCTTCCGGTAACAAACCAAAATTGATAGGGCTTAACTTGTAACATGGAATGGTTCCTCCTTAAGTTTTGCGAATGCAAAACAGCTTCGTAAGCATCCGCTTTAAGTTTTGCGAATGCAAAACMGCTTCGTAAGCATCCGCTTTAAGTTTTGCGAATGCAAAACAGCTTCGTAAGCATCCGCTTTAAGTTTTGCGAATGCAAAACAGCTTCGTAAGCAT
>NZ_JBFRDK010000320.1:0-3498 GCF_052113545.1 Paenibacillus sp. TAF43_2 | reverse complement strand
GGGATACCTGTGCCGCCATGCAATACTAGTGGCAATTTGATTGTTTGGCAAATTTCTTCCATTTCTTTGAAGCCTAGGTTTGGTTCACCTTTGTAAGGACCGTGAACGGAACCAAGTGCAGGAGCAAGGCAGTCAATACCAGTACGTTGTACTAGCTCGAAGCACTCCTTAGGATCTGCATAAATAACGCCTTCAGCTATTACATCGTCTTCTTGTCCGCCAACTGTACCTAGCTCAGCTTCAACAGAAACGCCGCGCTCGTGCGCGTATGCAACAACCTCTTGAGTCGTTTTTACGTTTTCTTCAAATGGTGAGTGTGAAGCATCGATCATAACGGATGTAAATCCAGCATCGATCGCAGCTTTACATTTTTCAAAGCTGGAACCGTGATCCAAGTGGATCGCAACAGGAACTGTAATTTTCATTTCTTCAATTAGTGATTTCACGATTGCAGTTACAACTGTGAAACCTCCCATGTAACGAGCTGCGCCTTCAGAAACGCCAAGGATAACCGGGGATTGCTCTTCTTGAGCAGCGCCTAGAATGGCTTGTGTCCACTCCAAGTTGTTGATGTTGTATTGACCAACTGCATAGCCTTCTTTTAACGCTTTGTTCAACATTTCTTTCATTGATACCAATGCCATATTAAAATCCTCCTTAGAGTTTAACTAACTATTTTTAATCATGTAAATGCCTGATTATATTGTGACAATTATCACTAATGCATAGTCAGGACCATTAACATTCTGAATACCCGATACTTCTTTATCAATCACCCAACTATTGTACATCTTTATCCTTTAATAAATCAACTTATTTTGCCCCTAAATAACGAACACTTCCCAGCTGCAATCGCTTACACATAGGTTTTTCATCATTTTTTTCTCGAAAATAATATAGTGAGGCAGTAAAGTAAATTTTATTCATGATTTACAAATGCTGATCAACATATCAAGGGATGTTTAGAGTTTGTCCAGAATCGAATGGTACAATTAGGAAAGTTCTAATTAGCATATTTTTTTACAAATTGTTGACAACAACCAGGAGGAAAAATCATGCATGTTGATCATCTACACAAAGATTCATTTTTTAGAAGGATTTTATTAGTTGTTACTTCCTTTATTTTGGTACTCTCAGCGGCGCCGATAACGCCTGTGCTGGCGAGCTCCGAGCCGGACTCGCTGCCAATCTATGTCGGCTGGCAAAATTTTAATCATACCGGTCCTACTGCAGTTGTATCTAATGATGCGACCAGAGTGCTGAGTTTCCCGGCTATTCCGGGCCGAAATAACACCGCCACAACAGCGAACGGACGATTAAGAGTAGTGCCGGTTACGAATGATTCAAGCGGCATCGTCGTTCGTACAAATAAAATTAAGCTTGACGGCGGTTTTAGTACTTATTTTGTCATGCATTTGAATGGAAGCACTTCGTTAAATAATTTAAACTTTCCGGGACCCGCTGATGGTCTAACCTTTATTATTCAGGATAATCCGACTCCTGTTCTAGGCGGGGTAGGCGAAGGCGTAGGCTATGCCGGTATTCCAAACTCCGTAGGTGTAGAGTTCGATACGTGGAAAAACCTCGGACCACATAAGGGAATTCAATACAATGATCCCAACACCCCTTTTAATCGCTTAAATCAATATCATCCGATAACGAATCCAACCGGTCCTACTGCAGACCATGTCGCTATTGTAATGAATGGCAACAACCATCATCAACAGGGCAGCGGCGACGTTATTGATAATTTGCAAGGCGCTAATTTCCGTTTGTACGATTACGGCGCAAGCAATGCTTACGTTCATGTTTGGGTTGATTATGACGAGAATGGCAATCTTACCACTACCTATGGTTTAAGTAATAATCGAACGAATGCGGATAACAGATCACTGACTCGCAATGTCGGCAAATCCCTTATGAACAAAGAGGTATATGTAGGCTTTGGCGCAAGTACAGGGGGAGCCAACTCCCATCATGATATTCTGGCATGGTATTTCAAAAACTCCTACGTTGAAGGAGGACTAAAATCCGACGGAAATTACAAGCAAGGACCAAGTGCAGTTACAATCAATAAAGTATTCTCCACAGGTGTTGGAGCACAGACGGGTATTGATATCAAGGTCAACGGCATTAGCAAAAGTGATAACTTGCCTAATGAAAAGGTTGATATCTATGTTAACAATCAATTAGTAGACGGCGAGTACAGTACAAATAGTGATGGCGTGCTTGTTTATACCTTTGATGATTCGAGTCATCTGCAGGCCGGTGCCAACAATATTACCGTAGTCACCCGTAACGGAGGCACTTCTGCGAGCAGCTCAGCGATTATGACTGAGGCGCCTGTAGCAGATAACATCGTATTGTCCTATACGGCTAAAGGTAATGTGACGATTACAGGAGTTCCGAATGGAGTAGCCGTAACCCTATACGACGACAATCATGAAGTCATTGCAACTTCATCAATTGCAACGAACGGAACGGCTCTCTTGACATTGACCGAAGAAGGCAAGGATATACTGGCTGGCGCCAGCCAAATTGATATTTCATATGCAAAAAGTGGTGAAGTAGCCAGCGACGTAACTGCAGTAACTCCAATTTTACGGAGCAGTGCGCCTGAAAAAGAGAAAATTACTACAAATGTACCCAAAAACACAGTAACCGTTAAAGACGTACCGCCGGGCTCAACGGTTAACGTGTATGGCGACGATGATGCGCTCATCGGTACGGGAACCAACAACGGCGATAAAGAATCAGAAGTTGTAGTTACTATTAAGTCGCCAACCAAGCTTCATGAAGGTGACATCATTGAGGTTACAATTACAGAAGAAGACGTGAAGCCTGAAAGCGAACGAGTAACAAGCATTGCGAAGCTGGAGAGCGACCCGTTGGACGAGAAAAAAATTACAACAAACGCAACGAACAATACGGTAACGATTAAAGACGTACCGCCAGGTACAACTATCAACGTTTATGACAAGAACGGCGAGGTTATTGGAACAGCTACTAACACTGGCACGGAAGCAGATATTGTAGTTGAAATTAAAGAACCGCATACGCTTGAGGCAGGCGACAACATTAAAGTTACAGTTACAGAGACAGGCAAGCTCGAAAGCGAGCCAGTGTCTAGCGAAGCGAAGCTCGGCAGCGTGCTTGACACAAATAACATTAAAACGAACGCAACAAACAATACCGTAACCGTCAAGGATGTACCGCCGGGTGCAACCATTCTAGTATACGACGAGAACGGTGATGTTATCGGTAAGGCTACAAATACAGGCACAACAAAAACAGCTGTTGTCGTTACTATTGAATCTACAAACGCGCTTGCTGAAGGCGATATTGTAAAAGTTACGATCACAGAAGACGGTCATCTGGAAAGTAAACCGATATCGAGCGAAGCAAAAACGGAAAGCGCGCCGCTTGAGAGCAACAATGTGGAAACAAACGCAACGAAAAACGCAGTAACCGTTAAAGATGTACCACCAGGTGCAACTA
>NZ_JBFRDK010000319.1:0-3507 GCF_052113545.1 Paenibacillus sp. TAF43_2 | reverse complement strand
GCAGAATATTTACGAGGCTGAGAATTTGAAAACACCTTTTGTACTTGGCTTTTTACGACCAAAGATTTTTTTACCTAATGGGCTACATGATGAGGAGCGCAGCTATATTCTGTTGCACGAACAGACTCATATTAAACGATATGATCATATTATTAAGCCAGCAGCCTTCTTGATATTATCCCTGCACTGGTTTAATCCTCTTGTATGGGTAGCATTCATGTTAATGAGTAGGGATATGGAATTCTCCTGTGATGAACGTGTACTGAAAAAGATGGATTCTGATATGGATATAAAAAAATCTTATGCGTCATCATTATTATCGCTTGCTACCGAAAGACATATTTTGAATGGGAGTCCGCTTGCTTTTGGTAAGGGGAATGTAAAAGGGAGGATTAAAAACGTGGTGAATTACAGAAAACCGAGGTTTTGGTTACTTTTTTTCTCAATTGTCCTTATAATAGCAGTTGGAATTGGATTGCTAGCAAATCCTGTAATAAAGGGGAAAGATGCATTAGGACTAATGGCAAATAATACACCATTAAGTGAAGAAGCTTCTTTGGAACAACCAGAGAAATCAGCAGCGGAAATATTAAGTGACCTAGCCAATCTGCAATTTTCAATTAAAAGGAATCAAATTAGTGATGACGATCAAGAAACCGTTGTCACATTTGGAAAAGCTTTTGTGAATTTGTATACCGGTGCTATCGCAGAACAAAAAGCAGTCACATTTAGAAATTACATATCTAACGATAATCTTCTAAAATACACAAATAAAATGCTAGAGCTAGAACAAAGAAAAGAATTAAAGGGAGAGTTTAGTGTTATTTTCGGTCTGGAAAATGAATTTACGGAAGCAGAATTCAAACAACTTGATAAAAATCTTTACTACGTAAATTTACCTTTTTCGAACCAAGGATCTGGTATGAGCTTTAAGATGTTAGTTCAAACAGAAAATAAAATATTAAAAATCGTTGATTTGTACTTTGGAAACAAAGACGGTGTAGATACGATTGTAACTGGACACCCCGCTGTTAGAAAACTTCATGATTCAAAACTATGGGATGACCAAGAATGGGTTGATAGTGTTTTTGATAAGCTTGAAAAAATAGAAATCTAAAGGGAATTCTTGAGCATGCCTAAATAGGAGAAAAGCTATTAAAAACCGCGTATATCGTGGTTTTTTTGTTTTTTCGGTTCATATACTTAGCAATGTGCTATGTCAAGAATTTGTACCGAATAACGAAAAAGGCAATTATGATTGACAATCATTTTACCAAGTGTTACCATTAGCATATTAGTTGTACTGACTAGTCAGTTTATTACGAAAAGGAGAGACAGTTCGCATTGAGCAAAACGAAAATCATGTCAGCAGCGATAGACGTTTTCTCGGAGAATGGATACCACCGAGCTAGTATGGACGATATCGCACTTAGAGCAAAGGTTGCCAAAGGGACGTTGTATTATCATTTTCCAGGAAAAGCACAGCTGTTTAAGACGATCGTAATGGATGGACTGCAGGTAATTACCGATCGAATACGGAATGAGCTGCGAACTGATCTTTCGTTGGAAGAACAAATCAGGCGAATCATCCAGCACAATCTCGACTTGTTTCTGGATTCCAGCGGATTCGCACATATCGTGTTCAACGAATTGTCGAACGGAATCGATCAGGAAGTACTAGAGGAATTGAATGAGTTGAAGCTCGGCTATATTCGTTTTATAGCAGAGGTGCTAGAAGGAAGCCGGGAAGAGGGGCTAATGATCAATGTCAATTGCAGTTTAGCTGCTGCAGGGATTGTCGGATTGCTCAACAGTTCCTGCGATTACTTCCTAACCTATGGCAGTAGTATGAACCGTGACGATCTTGAACATTTTCTTTATCAGATTATTACGACCGGGTTGTTTTTGACCCCCGGCGGCAAGCCAGATGGTATGTTGAACTGATTTCATTCTAAGCGGAAAGCGGCGATGCGACGTATGAATTGGAAAACTGACAGCGAACTGATACCTTTGTCTTGGTTTAAAGAAATGCGAATCTCTTCCCCTGTCGTGTTCAATTCGGAGAAAAATACTTGGGACGTGTACAAGTACGAAGATGTAAAGAAGATATTTGCCGATCATGAGCATTATTCTTCAAAAGGGACGGAAAGCGCCATGGAGCCGATCAACTCAAGCATTCTTAGGCAGGATCCACCTAAACACCGACAGCTGCGTATGCTCGTTTCACAAGCTTTCACGCCTCGGGCTATCGAATCGCTCGCACCGAAAATTGAATCGATTGCGCAGCAATTGTGCGATCAAGCAGAAGTGACGGGGGAGATGGATGCCCTTCTCGATTATGCGAGCCCTCTGCCGATCATCGTCATCGTCGAAATGCTGGGCATTCCGTCCGTGGATCGTGACCGGTTCAAGGAATGGTCGGATTCGCTAGTTGGGAATGACGGAGAACGTTATTTTCAATGCCAGAAGGAAATGAGCGACTATTTCTCCGACATCATGAATCGAAGACGGCTTGACCCGCAGGATGATCTCATCAGCAATCTCGTTCATGCAAAGGTCGAAGGCGAACAATTAAGTGACTTGGAGATCATCGGATTCTGCATTCTGCTGCTGGTGGCGGGGAATGAAACGACGACCAATCTTATAACCTCAGCCTTACTGTGCCTAGATAGCGACAGAGAGGCAAGGAAAAGTCTCATCGAGGAACCTTCCATGATTCCGCAAGCCATCGAAGAGGTGCTTCGCTATTGCTCTCCCGTTCAAACAATGATTCGAATCGTTAAAAAAACGACTGTTCTGCGCGGCCAAACGCTTTCGCCCGGACAAATGGTCAACCTCTGGATCGGGTCGGCCAATCATGACGGAGAGCATTTTGATACTCCGGAAAAATTCGATATCCATCGCAACCCGAATCCGCATCTGGCATTTGGACACGGCATTCACTTCTGCTTGGGCTCTCAGCTTGCCCGCTTGGAGAGCAAAATCGCCATTCAAACACTTCTTAGCAGGTTTCCTGACTACGCAAGAGATCGTACGCACACGCTGGAGCGGTTGGACAGCTGGATGATGTTCGGGGTCAATCGTTTGCCGCTGGTTCTGACGAAATAACCTTACATTAAAAGGCGCTTTATTGCATATTCAACGCCAAGAGGAAGTTGTATAAGCTTATGTAATCATTGGTTCCACAATCGAACAATACTATAGCGTAAGAATCAACAAAACGAGGCTGCCGATATTATGAACTGCACCCCGTCAAGTAGACATTACAAATAATAAAACCTGTTAAACGGTCTTAGTCCTAAACTCCATTGGACTGAGGCCGTTTAGTTTTGCCTATTCCGGCTGATATCGGTCCGATAATATTGCCCAGGCTCGTAAAGGCAGAGTTAAGTCTTGCCACTACGATGACTAGTGCCAGATCCCTTGTTGATTATTACACTTCAGGTCCATTTTTACATCTGGGTGAAGATAGCATTCATTTACTGTTACAATCCAATGATATAGCAG